>DEGE01000017.1:0-15992 GCA_002351365.1 Candidatus Saccharibacteria bacterium UBA2834 | reverse complement strand
GACTATAGCAACAACGACCAATACTCCCCCAACAGCAACAATAATTAGCTTCTTTTTATTGTTCTGAAGAACACTATCCCGCATATCTATTATGACAATGTTTAAAAAACGAGAATTCAAGCTACGCCCCATTCTAAACAAAAAACGCCCCTTAATGGGCGCCTATTTAATAAAAATGGTTGAACCTTGTCCAATCGAATTGGAATATCCTCATAGAGGACTTCTGCCGAGTGAGAGGTATTATCAGTATTTTATATCCTACAAACTATATCCCCGGCCTCAGTAGAACTAATGAATATACAACCCAAAGCATTAGCAACCCAGTCAAGTAGTAGAGCTACCAACGTCAATGCAAAAGCTCTACTTAAGAGCTTACAATGTTAATGTAGGGTATTCGCCATAGAGCTTACGTGACTATTTCGCAAAAATGAAAAATAAAAATTGCGGAATATATGGTATAATAAATATGAAAAGTATAACTAATCATACCAATATAGGAAAATTATGAAAGACAAGTTCGTAGGTATTTCTAAAGTCGGAGAAAAAGGACAAATCGTTATCCCAAAAGAAGCTAGAGAGATGTTTAGTATTAATCCTGGTGATTCCGTGGTCGTCTTGTGCGACAAAAAACGCGGAATGGCGATTATGAAATCTGAAGTTTTAGAAGACAAAATCGAGAAGATAATACCGAGATAAAAATGTATTCGATAGAAACCGATAACTTAACGAAAAAATACAAGAACAAAACCGTCGTTGACAATTTGAATCTTAAAATTAAAGACGGCGAACTTTTTGCCCTACTCGGAACGAATGGCGCCGGCAAAACCACGACGATTAAAATGCTGACTGGACTAGTCAAACCCACGAAAGGCAAGATTAAAATCCTAAACTTGAATTTGGAGAATAACTCGCAAAAGATAAAAACCATGCTTAATATCTCCCCGCAAGAAACTGCCATCGCGCCGAATCTGACCGTGAAAGAAAATCTTGAATTTTTCGCTGGTGTTTATCAAATTAAAGATAGAAACGAAAAAATTGAAAAGCTCGTCAAAGACTTCAAACTAGAAAAAGTTATTGATGAAAAGGCGAAAAAACTTTCAGGCGGTTGGCAACGCAGACTATCTATCGCCCTTGCGCTTATTAACGGCCCAAAAATCCTTTTTCTCGACGAACCTACCCTTGGACTTGATGTAATTGCGAGAAAAGAATTATGGCACATCATCGAAAAGCTCAAAGGAAAAATTACTATTATTTTGACAACGCACTATATGGAAGAGGCGGAGGCTTTATCTGACAGAATCGGAATTATGAAAAATGGAAGAGTTATTGTCACTGGGACTGCGAAGAGTTTAATGAAACAGGCCAAAGCCAGCACTTTTGAGGACGCGTTTGTTAAAACTGTCACGGGAGAAGAATTATGAATCGTACGCTCGCTTTTTCTAAACGCAATTTCAAGGAGCTAATCCGTGATCCGATTGCATTGATTTTCGAAATTGTTCTGCCACTCGTTATCCTGTTTATCTTTCATCAAATAAATATCCCCGGAGAGACTTACAAACTAGAAAACTTTACTCCTGGAATAATCGTCTTTGGGCTTTCGTTTATCACGCTATTCACTGCTACGCTTGTCGCAAAAGATCGAAGCTCTTCACTCCTCTTTCGCCTTGGCGCGTCACCCATGAAATCAGCCGATTATATTGTCGGCTACACGCTACCACTTTTGCTGATCGTAATTTTGCAAAATATTCTATTCTTCACCGTCGCAGGATTAATGGGTTTAAGCTTTAGCATTAATACGGTTCTTGCTGGATTAGCCGCTCTAGCCATCTCATTATTCTTCATCATTCTTGGTATACTGCTCGGTACTCTCGTTAGTGAAAAAGCTACTGGTGGAATCGGGAGTATCGTTGTTCAGCTAGTATGTTTTACGAGTGGAATGTATTTTTCGCACGAGATGGTCGGCGAGGTCTTCGCAAAAATCTGCGAAATCTTACCATTTGAAAGTTGCTTAACCGTTGTGAGGAGTATTCTTAATGGTTCAAATGAGATTACCGCGAGAGATATTGTAATTTTGACTAGCTACACGATAATAGTTACGCTGCTTGCCCTCCTTTGTTTCAAGCGCAAAAGAGAGCAATAATAATATCGCCTTCCACTCTTCTCCGTTATTAACAACAAAAAAGAGCCTGATTCTGGCTCTGATTGCGAAATGGTGACCCGGGTGCGAGTCGAACGCACAACCTTCTCCTTAGGACGGAGCTGCTCTATCCATTGAGCTACCAGGCCAATACGCATATTTTACCACAAAAAAGCACCTCCGTTTTACCGAAGGCGCATAAGTATAATCCGCAATCAAATCTAACGCGTAAATTTTTCGCTAAGCGTATGATATAGCTGAATTTCTTCCGGCTTGAACCAGTAAGAAACTTCCGCGTCAGCCTCTTCTGGGTTACCAGAGGCATGAATTAAGTTTGGCACAGCCTCGTCGTGCGCATCCGCATAACCGAAAGTAACGTGCGCGTAATCACCGCGAATCGTACCCATATCGGCCGCCATCGGCTCCGTTGAACCAACCATTTTACGTACAAGTGGCACCGCCTCAACGCCTTCAAGCACCATCGCAATCACTGGGCCGGAAGTCATAAACTTCAAAGTAATATCAAAAGTCTTTTGGCCGCGTCGCGAAATCATCTTCGAGATGCCTTCATAGTGCTGATAGTAGTGATCTTTATCTGGGCTAACCATTTTAGCGCCAACAATCTTCAAGCCAACCCGTTCAAAGCGGCTCAAAATCTCACCGACGATTCCGCGTTGTACTGCATCCGGCTTAAAGACAATCAATGTACGTTGAATTAAGTTATTTGGATTATTTTCTTTTGTAAAACCAATCGTCGAAGCCTTTAGCTCTGGCTTTTCTGATTTTGTTGTTTTTTTAGCATCTTTTTTATCTGCCATCCCAAAAAATCTCCTTTTAATCAATGTACAACATTACAGATAAGAATGCAAAAGCTAATGATTATCGTCGCTGCATCCTTTTATTTAATTTCCGTATCGCTATGAAAACGTTCATGCACTTCACGCAAATGCGGATCTGTCACATGTGTATAGATTTGCGTTGTCGAAATATTAGAATGCCCCAACATTGATTGCACTGAGCGCAAATCCGCCCCATTCATCAATAAATCCGTCGCGAAGGAATGGCGTAATGTGTGCGGCGTTACGTGTTTCGTAATTCCTGCCAAACGCACATATTTATTTACGATGCGTTCCACACTCCGCGACGTTAGCCGACGCTCATCATTCTTCATATCGGCATCTGGCCGATTGCGCGAATTATTTAAAAACAATGCCGGCAATTTATCATGCCTCTCCGCTAAATAATCGCTGATTGCTTCTGCGGCTTGATCAGAAATAAATACTGGGCGATCTTTTTGTCCTTTACCGCGCACCATAAATTCCCTACGCTCCAAATTTACGTGATCACGATTCAGGTTAATTAATTCCGACACACGCAAACCTGACGAAAATAAAAGCTCCAATATCGCGCGATCGCGTAATCCCGTCTCATTATCGAGCGGAATTTCAGCTAAAATCCGGTCTATTTCATCCACGTGCAAAAATGTCACTTGCGGACGGTGCGTACGCGGCAATTCCACTAAAGTTGGATTCAAAGATTTAATACCTCTTTTTGACAAATATTTCAGAAACCCCCGAAAAGCAATCAAATGGTAGTTTTGCGTCGTCACTGAAAGACCTTTTTTGCGGTCCGTCACATAGCGATTCAGCCATAGCCGATATTGCCTTAGCCATTCTGGCGTAATATCTTCTGGTTTCAACTCCTCGCCGCCAAATTCCGTCACGCGCGACAAATATAATTCATAATTACGTGTGGTATATCGACTACGACCATTTTCGATTTCTAGCGACTGCAAGAATTCAATAATCAAATCACTTACAAACATCTAAAACAACCCGTACCCGATAAATTTCAATATTGCGGCCTGACAAAAGAAAATCAGCAAGAAGCCCAAAATCAAGAATGGCCCAAACGGAATCTTTAATTTGTGATTCTTTTTCGACATCGCAACTGGCAACATTGTAATGCAACCCAATATATTCGCCGCAAACATCGCGAACATCGCTAGCCAAAAATTGCCCAACATTAACGCTAGTGGCACACATAGCATCCAATCACCGCCACCAACCCATTTTTCACTACTTACGCGATACATCAAATAATAAAACAGTGGCAAAATCATCAACGCACCCAAAATCGTAATTATATCTACTTCGCCACCCACGGCAATAGTTTGCCAAATACTCACACCCAAATAGACCGTTGCTATCCCCCAAGCTACATACATTAAGCCAACCGGCAATTCCTTCCATTTCGCATCGTACACGAACAAAATTACAAAGATCACCAGATTAATTAGAAACAATACGTATTTCGCAATCTCAAAGCCGTTCAGTGCATACAGTTCTTCGAATGCCGGCCACAAAATATAACTTAGCGCAAACGCAAAACCAGTCAAAACTTCCGATAAAATTTCGGCATAGCCAATCTTTTTGCGGCATTTACGACACTTGCCACCCAGCATTAACCAGCTCACAATCGGAATATTGTCGTACCACTGCAACTGATATTTGCAATGCATGCAATGCGACCATTTAGCTTTATCGCCTTTTTTGATGCGCCAAGCCTGACAGCAAGCAAATGACCCCATCATCGCGCCAAATATAAACAATACTAGCATTACGCATACGTTTACCATAAATCTATCTTAGCATAAAAAATAGAGCCCCTAGGGAGCTCTATTTGTTTAACAACTATTATTAGTGGTTGTCGTTACAAGCAACCGCACCACCTTCCATCTGATAAAGGATAGCGATTTGGCGCTCACCAGTACCAGCCTTAGTCGTACCTTCATCGCCACAACCAGCGTTTACGGCAACGTGGAAAATGTGGTCGATGGCATTACGGCCAGCTGAAGCCAAAGTGTAAGAACCACCCGTACCGCTAACTGCGATATTATAGATGGTACCGTCTGGATCGGTAAATTGATCGCCACAATCAGTGTATTCACTGCCATCTTGCTTAAGCTTACAAGTTTCGTCAATGTAGCGAACGACGAAGGTAGGAGCAACCGTATAATTGTTATTATTGCCCTTCGTAAATGGAGTCTTACCGTTGTTATTTGATTGATAGCTGTTAACCGCAGTTAAGATACGAGACATATCGTCTGCACGCTGCGTGTTGCGTTGGCTGCGCTGCAAGGCTGGCAATGCAATGAAGACCATCAAGAAGATAAGACCGGCGATAGCAAGTACCAACACGACCTCGATAATCGTAAAGCCTTTTTTAGATTTTGTAGACATTTTTTACTCCTTTTTTATTTTTGCAATTAGCAATCGCCTTTACGGCAGTTAGATGCCCTCTAACCATATTGCCGATTGCAAAATTGTATCTGAAAACAGTATATAACACGCTTACGCTAAAAATCAAGTAATTTTTTAGATTTATTAATTTAAATCTTTAACCAATCTGGCCAACCAATGAGTAGATCGGCAATAGAACACCAGCCACCAAGATAGCGGCAATACCACCCAGCATCAAGAGCATTAATGGCTCAATCATCGTACTAATTGCGTTAACCTTTTCGTCGAGCTCATCTTCATAAACTTGCGCAGCTTTACCAAGCATTTCATCCATCTTACCGGATTCCTCACCAATTGCCGCCATGTTTGGCACCAATGGCAATATATAATCCTTATCCTTTAGTGCAACCGAGAGTGGCTTACCAGCTTGCACCATTGTTGCAGCCTCTTCGATGACATCCTGCACAACGACATTGTCTGTCGCTTCGCCAGCAATATGTACGGAATCTAGCACCGAAACACCCGTCGAAAGTAGAATCTGCGCAATCCTCGCAAAACGACCATTATAAAGCAACTTAAATAGGTCATTAAACATTGGTATGTTTAGCTTAATGTTCGCGCTTGTGCGAATGCCCGGCGTAGTCTTGAAAAATTGCTTAAGCGAAACGATAACTACAGCCAAAATAATCAACACGATATACCAGAAATTCATGATAAAGTCTTTGATACCTACCAAAATCTGCGTTAACATTGGTAGCGTTTCGTCCATACTGACATAAAGGTTCTCCACCTCTGGCACAACTTCCACCATCATATATACGAACACTAAGATAATCACAATCAAGGAGATTAACGGATACATCATCGCACCCCTAATTTTCTTCATAATCTTATCGTTCTTCTCTTCCTGCTCTGCAATACGACGTAAGCTACTATCAAGTGTACCGGAAACTTCACCGGCCTTAATCAACGACATATAAACGTTATTGAAAACATCTGGATGCTTGCCAAAAGCTTCGCCGAGCGAGCGACCAGCCTCGATATCTGCGTTGATTTGCTCAATCACCGCCTTCATGCCCTTCGCTTCCGTCTGTTCTGCGACAGTTCGCAAAGACTGCGCAACCGGCAAACCAGCACCAATCAGTGTTGCAAACTGACGCGTAAAGGTAATGCGGTCATTCGCCGTAACTTTGGTCTGAGCTTTACTAAAAAAACCAGTGCCTTCCTCTTTGACGCTTTCTGGAATATACCCACGATCCAACAAAAGCTTACCAGCCGTACGCTCATTTTCGGCCTGAATCGTACCTTTGATACTTTTGCCAGTACTTTGCTCTTTTGCTTTGTAGGTAAAACGTTTCATCCGCGAGCTAACCTTTCAAATTCTTGCAAATCAACGGCGTATTCGCGAGCATTGTCGTAAGTAATTACGCCAGTTTGAATCAATTTCACCAAAGTGCGGTCCATCGTCTGCATACCCTGATCCGCACCAGTTTGAATAATTGTATCTAGTTGATGAGTTTTACCTTCACGAATCACCGAGCGAACTGCAGGGTTTGCAATCATAATCTCTGCTGCCACGACACGACCACCACCAATTGCTGGCACCAAGCGCTGTGCGCAAATCGCCATCAAGATATTAGACAGCTGCGAACGTATCTGCGGCTGTTGGTGTGGCGGGAACACGTCAATCATACGATCAATACTTTGCGAAGCCGAGTTAGTATGTAGCGTTGCAAACACTAAGTGGCCAGTTTCCGCAATCGTAATTGCGGCGGAAATCGTCTCAAGGTCGCGCATCTCACCGATAAGCACTACATCAGGGTCCTCGCGCAATGCCGAACGAAGTGCCGCCGAGAATGAATAAGTATCATAGTGAACCTCACGTTGCACTACCACGCTACGATGTGACTTATGCGTAAATTCAATTGGATCCTCAATTGTAATAATGTGACAAGCTTTTTCTCGATTAATCTTATCCACCAAAGCTGCCAGCGTCGTTGACTTACCAGAACCGGTCGGACCAGTCACGAGCACCAAGCCACGCGGAAAGTCAGCGAAGCTCGTCACAACAGACGGCATGCCCAAGTCGGCAATCGATTTAATTTCATTTGGAATCAAACGGAATGCGCCAGCAAGGTTACCTTTTTCATGGAAGGCATTGACACGGAAGCGACCAAGGTCGCCGAACGAGAAGGAATAATCAAATTCCTTATCCTTGATTAAGATTTGCTTTTGATCTTCCTCAAGAGTTGAAAAGACAAGACGTTCAACAGTTACTTCGTCGAGTGCACCATAGCCACCAATTGGCTGCAATGCACCATCAATACGCAAAATTGGCGGCAAACCGACCTGCAAATGCAAATCGCTTGCTTTTGTGCGCACGCATTCTTCAAGAAGACTCTCAATTCTGATCCCACTATTTGGGACCATGTTAGTCATACCCTGCCCACTTTGTTCCATAACACTATTGTACTTATGTTTAAAGCAAAAATCAAACTTATTTTACAGTTTTTTCACTCAAAATAGTTCCGCCCCACTCTACGGCCGTATAACCATCACGCTTCACGGCCAATAAGTTTTGCTCGCGCACGTCTTTTGGTTCTTCGAGTGGCTTCACAATCATCATAACCCTAATTAATACATCTGGTTTAGGCGAAATCTCAAGCGACATATCATTCTCAATCTCATCCGAAGTCGCGAACCGTACATAGTTGTACTTGTTTTTGCTCAATATCGGTAGCCAAAATACGATAAACTCATTTATCTCGCGTTCATTTAGCCCCAAAATTTCCAATTTTTCTTCTAAAAACTTTGCGACATCTCCACCAGCAACAATGAACCCCTCATCCGTTTCAGTGTATGACTGATTTATCCCCTCCCAATACAGACCATAATAGCCTCGATTATTCGCATCCCGAAGGTTGCCATTTGGTTCCGCAACGACAGTCCAACCATCCCTATACTCTGGATAAGTCGTAATTAGTCTCTCTGGGTGCCCCAATTTAACCGATATCTCCGTTTTCGTACGCGGATAAAGATAAATCATCGGTTTTAAATCGATAGTATCATCGCCGCAACTATTATCCTCGTCCTCCTCGCCGTCATCATCATTGCTCTGTTTCTTGCGCTTAAAAATATCCAAAATGCTCATATTTCAAATATAGCACCGCCATACCACAAAAAGCGACCCGTTAGTCCGGGTCGCTTGATAGACTACTTCAAATATTCGTGCAACTTTTTCGTGTCTTTGTTCTTGCGCAATTTCGCCAAAGCTTTTGCTTCGATTTGGCGAATACGTTCGCGCGTCACGGAAAATTCTGCGCCAACTTCTTCGAGTGTATGACTCTTGCCCCCACCAATACCAAAGCGCATTTTGATAATCTTCTGCTAACGGTCGGTCAAAGTCGAGAGGATTGAGGCAATTTGCTCTTTCAAAAGCTGGTTCGCCGCGGAGTCTTCCGGTGAGATGCGGTCTTCGTCTTCAATAAAGTCACCAAGCGACGAATCGTCGTCTTCGCCATCACGCCCAACCGAAGCATCCAAAGAAGCAATATCTTGCTTAATCTTCATGACATATTCAATCTTCTCCGGCTCCATGTCCATCGCTTTCGCGATTTCCTCAGTCGATGGCTCGCGATTCAGTTCCTGCGTCAAACGACGTTGCGTGCGCAAAACTTTATTAATCGTTTCAACCATGTGAACCGGAATACGAATCGTACGCGCTTGATCAGCGATTGCACGCGTAATTGCCTGGCGAATCCACCAAGTTGCATAAGTTGAAAATTTAAAACCTTTATCTGGGTCGAACTTCTCGACGGCACGCAAAAGACCAGTGTTGCCTTCCTGAATTAGATCCAAAAAATCCAAACCGCGACCAGAATAACGCTTCGCAATCGATACCACCAAACGCATGTTAGATTCAGCCATTTTGTCCTTGGCACGCTTCTGTTCTTTTGGTGTACCATGAATCACTTTTTGCGCAAGCTCAAATTCCTCTTCTGCTGATAATAGTGGAATTTTACCAATTTCACGCAAATACAGACGTACCGAGTCGTCAACAATTTCTTCATACGTTGCATTTGGGTCAAGAGAAAGGTCTTCTTCATTCTCTTCATCGTTCATGTCATCTTCGGTAGGCTCTTCAAAATCCATACCCAACAACAGATCTTTTTCGTCTTCGTCCATTTTTTCCTTTATTTTTGTTGCTTAAACTTATCTTTTGTGTTTGATGTTTTTGCATTTCATCTGGACGGACTATCAAAATAAGCCCTGCTTTTCCAGCCACTTATGCAAAATACTACCACCTAAAAAACAACTTGTCTAGTTTTTTAAACTAATTTTAGCTATTTTTGTTTGATTAGCTCGTTCATTTCGGCCAAAAGCTGATTCTCAAGCTCTTCGTCATGGTTTTCTTCCGCCAACCGTATTTTGTCTTCAAGCTCTTTCCGTTTCGCCGCCAACCGCTCTGCCTCAATCTTCTGGCGCAAACTTTCAGCTTCGCGTTGTTGCTCGCTCGCCGACCAAGTTCCATACTGCTCGTCAAATACTAGTGCGAGCTCGTCTTTATTGAATCCTTTATAAATAAAGCTTTCAGGCACATCCACTTTTCCGCAAAGCACCAAAGCCGCCAAATTCTTTTCTGCCCGGCTCACTTCGGTAGTTGCGCCCATTGTCGCGCCAGGTGCTTTCTTCAGACGCTTCACGTCTTTCTTCACTTTTTTAGCCCTAAATGCTTCAAGAGAAATACCTAAGCGCTTACTCACCATTCGCTCATACTTTTCGCGCAAAACCGTATCATTCTCATCAATTTCATCAATCAAACGTTTAGCCTCTTTGGTATACTCCTGGAAACCCTTCTCGGTATCTAAATCATACTTATCTTCGTATTTTTCCAGAATCCACTCCAATGCTGGACGATAATTTTGCACCGCTTCTTGCCACAACTTCGGATCTTTTTGAATTAGCTCGTCCGCGTCTTTGCAACCATGGTAGTCATCTATTACCGAAAGGTAGATACCAAATTTTGACGCCATCGAAATCGCCCGCTCCGCCGCGCGCACGCCAGCTTCATCGCCGTCATAGGCTAGTCGAATATCATTCGTCATTCGACTAAATGCCTTTAGGTGGTTTTCCGTCATAGCAGTGCCGGCTGTCGCCACCGCCTCTTGTACTCCCGCCTGATGCGAGGAAATTACATCCATATTCCCTTCGACTACCACTACAAATTCTGAACGCCGAATTGCTTCACGTGCTTGGCTTAGCCCAAAAATATGGCGCCCTTTGTTATATAGAATCGTCTCTGGGGTATTCAGGTATTTTGGCGTGTCCTTAATGCTTGAATCAATAATCCGTCCCGTAAAACCAATTACGCGTCCACCCTGATCCATTAGTGGAATCGTCATCCGGCCACGAAATAAATCACCGCCATATTGGTTAACCAAGCCAGCTTCTTCCAATTCCTGAGCCGTAAAACCGCGCTTCTTCAAAAAGTTCGTCAAAGCGTTGCCCGACATTGGCGCATAGCCAATCCTGAATGTTTCAACCGTCTTGCGATTAAGGTGCCGCTGATAGAAGACATACTTGCAAACTTCCTTATTACGCACTAAGCAAGTCTGAAAATATTTTGTTGCCAACTCGAGCACTTCGTATAGCCTTTGTTTTCGTGCCGCAAATGCCTTGTCACTGCCGCTGTATTTTTTTAACTCCACCCCAGCCTGTTGCGCTAGCTTCTCCAGCGCCTCACGGAAAGTAATCCCCTCCATCTCCATCACAAAAGTAAAAATATCACCTCCCTTGTTGCTAGAAAAATCGTGCCATATGCCTTTCTCTGGTGACACCATAAAACTTGGTGTACGATCCGTGCCCCACGGTGAATGCCCCTTCAAGTTACGACCAGCTCGCTTTAAGTCAATATACTGCCCAATCACATCCTCGATTGCTAAGCGCTCACGAATCTCCTCTTTGGCAGCATCATTCATATCTATAATTATACCATTACTTATCAGATAAGGCACCCCATCACCACAACTCTTGACTTTTTCTAATAATCCAAACGGCTTATGTTATAATTTCCTTATGGATAATAAAGCGTATCTTGATCAAATTGCCGTTAAAGGCAAAAAAGCTATGCCGGGCAAACCTCTCTTAACGCCGGCTATCATTAAATTACTCGCCGCGGGCATTGTTGCAATTATTTTGATTTTCGTAGTTATCGCTATGCTTAACTCCAATAACAGCAAAATCACCCAAAAGTACGAAGCTCTTTATGCTCGTGCCACTAATCTTGTAGAAGAAAGCGGACCATTAGTGCTGTACGACCAGAAACTCAAATCATCTACACTACGTCAATACAACAGCACCTTCAAATCAACCGTCGATTCTTTCAATAGCACTTATAGCGGCATGACGACTACGGCCGGCTTTGATCCACTTACACTATCAAGTGAAGTCACCGAAGAAGAATCTAAAAACAATTACACCATTGAGAGCCAACTCAGTACAGGCTATCTCAACGGCACGCTCGACGAAGTCTATGCTGCAACCATGTACTACCAAGTGTCCGTCCTATTATCCATGAACGAAGAAGCCATGACGGCATCTACTAACGTTGAGTTATCTAGCGTTTTGAACAACTTTAAAACAGAGCTTATTGAGCTCCAAAAGTTATACAAAAACTACACCGACTACAAGTAAACCAACAAAAAATTCCTCCAAGCGGAGGAATTTTTTTATGCTTCAGTTGCAGATTGTTCGTAACTATGTCGCACTAAATCGATAATTTCATCATCACTTAGCTGTCCAGAGCAAATAACTTCAATGCCATTACGCCCCAGCGAGCGACTTTCCATTACACTTTCGTAGCGCGCTTGCAGAGTTTTCGACAACTCATAGTCGCAGCGCAACTCAATCCTAAGTGGCGCAGTATCTTTCTCAATCACCAAAGCAATCCGTTCGCCGCGATAAAACACCCGCAAAACTTTATCGTTTTTATCGCGTTGTTCTTGCTCGCTTATGTCATCGAGATGCTGAATGTATTCTACGATACGGTCTTCAAGTACCATTTCAACTCCTCCATGCTACCTCGAATATCGTCTAGCGCGCGATGATTTTCCGGCTTCGTGAAATGTTTATGTAGAGCACCTTCAAAATAGACTTTCCAGGCACTCACGTCCAACATGCGATAATGCAACTTCTTGTTTAGCTTCGGCCACTCGCGTTCGATAAACTTGCGATCCTGATGAATCGAATTACCAGCTAAGTACACTACGTCATCAAAATTTCGATCCACAAAATGCAATAGTTCTTTTTCTACTACCGACGCTGACTTGCCGTCCGCATTTTGCGCCACTAAGGCATCATAGGATTCTTTGTTTTTCTCCCAGAACTCACCCACCATTCGCGTTTTCATCAACTCTTCGTCNNATAGCAGTATAAGTTTCCAGTTCGTTTAAATCCCAATCCGTCGCAATCGCGGCAACTTCCAAAATGCGATCCTCTTCTGGCGATAAACCCGTCATTTCGAGGTCCACCCACAACAAAACTCCAGTTTTTTTCTTCGCCATATGCAATTATTTCTTAATGTCGAGTTTAAGGGCTTTTACGACAATGTAGATAACCAAAGCCAAGACCAAGAAATTAATCAAATCGTTAACGAATTCACCATAACGCAAAACCGCAACTTCACCAGTTGGCGTTGTGCCAAGCACGGCCGTCAAACCTTCAATACCTTCTGCGGAACCAAGCAAGAAGCCAAGTGGTGGCATGATTACGTTATTAATCAAAGAGTTGACGAGCGCACCAGCTGCAGTACCAAGTACCAAACCTACTGCCAAGCCGACCACATTCTGCTCTTTAATGAAAGTCATGAAGCCGCTTGCGCCGCCCTTGAATTTGCTGATACCATCCGAAGCCAACTCTTTTGACTTTGCAGCTGCGTCTTCCTTAGAAATTTTAGCCTTCGCCATAGAAAAACCTTCCTTTTTAACTCTTATTTGCTTTTACTATACCACGTTTCCCCACCCTTGACAATTTTGCTTATGTATGATAAAATATAGTCGTCTTTATCCACGAGACAATAATTTTGATGCATGAAAGCATGTATGGCACATTGAAAAGGAGGAAATCATCATGAATGCAAGAATACTTAAGTTCAGAAACAAAGGAAAAGCTTTCGACCATCTTGAGGTCGATAAGAGTGGATACTGGCACCTCGTACCCGGAAGGGACGTGATCAAAGAGCTCTTCGAGGAACTTCGCGGCGGCGACAATAATGACTACGTCGACATCGCCGAGTTCTCCAAGGGAAAAGAAACGTTGATCCAGTTCGCTGGACTCGACGGCGAAGCACCTAATCCCGGCAAAGCTAACGTTATGCTCGGACTCAGGGACTTTGTAACGGAAAATACACCAGATGATCTGTCGTCGGGAGGCATCAGCGCCCGTCGAGACGACCGCGGCAACAACGCCGTATATGCTCAGGGGGATGGTAGAATAGTGGCCGTAGGCTACTACGATAATGCCAAGAGCGACAAGGGCATAATGATGGCTGCGCTGATTCTGTATGTTTTTGCCATAATCAACATGGACAAGGACCAGGATCTGGCCAAAACCGTCTATAATTATCTGCCCTTTTATAAAGAAGTCGGATGTGACTTCAGTTTTTACAATTACGCAGATGATCTGGTCGACCAGCTTGCGTACTAATCCTCCAGAAATGGAAAAGCCCCCTCAATCGAGGGGGCAATTTTTTATTTGTAATTTATTTGCGAAAAATAGAAGGCCCCGGAGCCTTTGAATGGTTCCGGGGCTGAGCCCCTTCAGGCGCAAAGCGCCTTTCCGGGGCAATCTATCGGTTAGACCGCAGTGGCCAACGCGAACGACGCCTTGGCTTTGCAGCCAATGGCCCAGAGAGCCTTGTCGGCATAGTAGTCGGCGTAACCCTTCGGCACGCCAGCCTTCAAAGCCTCCTCGCGGAGCATCCTCACGCGATACTCGTTGTGGTCCATCTCGGCCACGTTCAGGTCGCAACGGTAGTTCTCCGCAATGACCTTGATGCGAGCATCGGTAATTACTCCTACTGCCTGATAGTTGGAGAAAATCTCCATCCATCGTCTGTCGTCGCGTGTTGCGTTCTTGTAAATCATACCCATAGTATTACCTCCTCTAATCTGTGTCTTCTCATGCCGCTCCGGCAAGAGATCGCACGCTGTGTGTGAGCGCACTTCCGTCAGAGAGCATGGGGTACTCAAAGACAGCTTTCTCTCCCCTCAGGGAAAGCTGCCTTCGAGCAATAGACCATAAAGAGATAACTTCTGAGTTACCGATAGATTAAATGTTCCATCAATCTGCTTACGCAAACTGATATTTTCATAGTAGCACAAAACGCCAAAAAAGTCAATAGCCATGAGCGATTTCATGGCTATTTGTCAAATATTACCCCCTCAAATCTACATTTTTGCCGGAATTTCAATCCCTAGCAAATCTAGCGCTCGCGTCATCACGAAATCCGCCTTCTCTATCATCCAGAGACGCGCCGATTTTACGCTATCTTCCGCTGTTGAAATTGGCGCTTTTTCATAATATCGATTTAAATCTTGCGCCAACTCAAAGCAGAAAGCCGCAATCTTATGCATTTCAAACTTTTCGCAAACGCTCCGCACTAAATCTGGGAATTTGAGCAATAGTTGCAAAATTTCTTTTTCCTCTACAAAATCGTAGTCCGCGAAGTCGACTCGCTTAAAATCAGCATTTTTCGCCAAGATTCGGCGCATCCGCACATCAGCATACTGGCAAAATGGCCCCGATTGCCCCGTTAAGGCAAAAATCTTATCCGGATCATACAGAATTCCCGTCTTGCGATCCGCTACGAAGTCAGAGTATTTAATTGCACCAACTGCGACTTTCTTGACATCTTCATCGTCAATTTCTTTATCAAAATTCTCGCGCACACGCTTTTCGGCGTCATCCAACAACTCCTCCATCAAGACCACACCCTTACGTGAAGACATCTTTTCGCGCTTCCCTTCCGGCGAAATCTGGTCAATCATACCAAAATACAAATGAATATTCTCTTGTGGTATGCCGATTTTCTTGCCAAGTGCAAACAATTGCTCGAAATAAAATTTCTGCTCACCACCCGCACAATAAACCACCTTATCTGGGTGAATATTTTCTGCGCGATACAACATACAACCCAAATCATTTGTCGCGTACAATGCCGTACCGTTACTCTTCAGCATCAACATTGGCACATCAATGCCGTATTCATCTAAGCGGCAAATCACCGAGCCATCTTCGTTTTTCTCGAAAATGCCTTTTTTGACATATTCTTCCACCGCCTGTTTGCCACGCTCCACGAAGCAACTTTCGCCCATCTCGAGATCCGTTGCAATCCCCAGACGATTCATTACTTCGTGCGTATGCTTCATTGAAATTTCTTTAAAATGCTCGGACAATTTCACGGCCTCTTCGTCCTTCGCCTCGAGTTTCAAGAGCCAATCTTGCACCTCATCCGCCAAGGCGTGCTCGCCATTTTTTTCTTCTTCCTTTAAATCGGCTTTCATCTTGATGTAGATGTTGCCCAAGTCATAAATCGTCACCTTATCAAAATCGAT
>DEGE01000018.1:33577-36317 GCA_002351365.1 Candidatus Saccharibacteria bacterium UBA2834 | reverse complement strand
TTGAATAACGAACTTTTGGTGGAGCGTAGGAGATTCAAACTCCTGACCTCTTCGCTGCCAGCGAAGCGCTCTATCAGCTGAGCTAACGCCCCATCGCTTCATATTCTAACACAAAAATGCTATAATTGGAACATGTATTACCTTTCAGCATGTATTCCATATTGGCGTAACGCCTAAAATTTCACTTATGCTTGATTTTTAATGCAAAATATGATATAATGAAAGGATAGAATAGTTTTCTTATGCAAACCATCTTAACCGGCGTTAGAGCCAACGAAGAACCGACCATCGGCAATTTCTTAGGCGCCTACACGCCAATGATTAACTTAGCGCACGAACATGCCACGGACAGCCAAATTAACTTTTTCGTGCCAGATCTCCACTCATTCACTACGCCAATCGACCACGACAAGCTTTATGACCAAATCATCAAGGGCATCAAATATTACATTGCGGCCGGCCTCGACATCAACAATCCGAATGTTCACATTTACCGCCAATCACACGTTCCGGCCCACAGCGAAATGTGCTGGATTTTAGATTGCTTCACGCCATACGGCGAAGCCTCTCGCATGACTCAGTTCAAGGAAAAATCCACCGACGCCGACAATACTTTTGTTTCGGTCGGCCTTTTCAACTATCCAATTTTGATGGCCGCAGACATTCTGCTATACGATGCAAAATACATTCCACTTGGCGAAGATCAGTTCCAACACCTCGAACTTGCCCGCAATATTGCTATTCGCGTCAACAATAAGTTCGATCAGGAAATCTTTACCATTCCCGCACCAGAAAAAGAGCAGGTCAAATTCATGCATCTCGAGAATGGCTTACGCATCCGTAGCCTCGTTGATCCAACCAAGAAAATGAGCAAGTCCGCCAAAAACGAGAAGAGCAAAATTAGCCTCAACGACAACCCTAAAGATGCCGCCAAGAAAATCATGTCCGCCACTACCGATAGCGAGGGCGTTATTCGCTTTGATATGATCAACCAACCGGGCATCAGCAATCTGCTCACCATCGAAGCATTATTAAATAATCGCCCAATTCAGGATGTTATCGCCGACTGGGCAGGGCAGACCAGTTACGGCGACCTCAAGCGCAAAGTCGCCGAATCGGTCGAACATTTCCTGGCCAATTTCCAAGAACGCGTCGCCGCAATTAGCGACGAAGACGTCGAAAAAGTCCTCGAGAAAGGAGAGGCCTACGCCAACGAAGTCGCCAATCGCAAATTGCATGCCGTCCAAAAACTAGTCGGACTTCGCAAATAAACAATTTATGACAAAACTACAAAAACAAGAACATCTTAAAGCTTTAGTTGATTATTACGGTGCCGATATTTTGGACTCTGAGGCTTACCACCAAAGTGATAAATACCTTCAGCACAACAATGTCAGTACCCTTGAGCATACCATCAGCGTCGCCTGCATGTGCATAAAAATATCCCGCGCGCTCCGCATCAGAAGCGATGAAATGTCCCTGGTGCGCGGAGCGCTACTACATGATTTCTTCTTGTACGACTNNAGCCAAAAACCCCCCCCCCCGCCACATCATCCCACCCATCACGGCAGCTATGCGCTTTCTAATGCTTCAGAGCTATTCTCGATTAATCCAATCGAGGCAGACATGATAAAAGAACATATGTTTCCAGTCACTATTAAGCCACCAAAACATCGCGAAACCTACATTTTAACCATCGCAGACAAAGTTTGTGGTCTAAAAGAAAGTTTTTCAAAGCCATTCTTTTATCCAATCGTAAAGGATCTAAAAAAATAATGGACGGTCTGATTATCGATGGAGATTTTTGGCAAATCTTGCTCTGGTTTTTCATTTATTGCTTCTTGGGATGGATTTGGGAATCAATCTACCGCACGATTCGTCTTCGACGCATCATTAATAGTGGCTTTCTGGTGGGGCCATATATCCCAATTTATGGCTTCGGTGCGATGCTTTTTATTGTCCTTATGCACTTCACGACTCGTCCAGTAGAGCTATTCTTCATCGGTGGGTCTTTAGCCTGCGCACTCGAATACGTAACATCATGGTTATTAGAAATAATATTCCACGCACGCTGGTGGGATTACAGCACCCAGATTTGCAATATTAAAGGACGCATTTGCCTATCTGGCTTTTTAGGCTTCGGCGCTGCCGCCGTCATCATGCCATATATCCAAACACAAGTCGGCGGCATTACGGCGAACATCATCAGCCCATGGCTTCAAATCGTAGATATTTTTATTGCGCTAGTTATACTTGGCGACACCATTACCACATGTCGTGGTCTCGTCAAATTTAACAAAGTGCTTAGTCGCTACCAAAAAGAAATCGACCGCCATACTGCTAGTTTTCTGAATTTCGTGCGCAAAGGCAAGCGTAGCTTTGAAATGCACTTCACTCGAGGCCGCCATCGTCCGCGCAGTGTTCTTACCTTCATTCAGCGTCGTACGATTATGACCTTCCCGAACTTCGACTCTACGCTATATCCTGACGCTCTTAAGCGCGTCGAAGCGTTATTTGCGACCGTTAATCAGAAATTCAAAAATACCCAATATAAGCCAGAGATGGAAAAAGCGCAAAAAGCCAAAGCAAAACGTAAACGCAATACCAAAAAATCCGACAAGAAAAAGCCGGCGTCCTCCTAGGGGGCGCCGGTTCTCTTACGACTCAACGTATGTCTGCTCGTAAAATCCGCGCACGGGCGGCAAATCGATGTCCTTGTACTTCGCGATCGAATCGTAGC
>DEGE01000018.1:25508-33562 GCA_002351365.1 Candidatus Saccharibacteria bacterium UBA2834 | reverse complement strand
AGGAATTCTAAAATCGACGAGAACTCGCCGAAATTGTCGCGTCCTGCCTCGAGCGCCGGAATCAAATATTTGTCGGTCTCGATAATCAAGCGGCCCATTTCTTCGTCACTGATTGAATCGCCACCCACGACCTGTCCGTAGCAAATCTCAGACCAACGATACAACGCCTTAGCCAGCAGAGCCTCACGGCACTGAGAAAGCTCAGCATAATATCGCTCAATAGTCTTTTCTGACTTTTCGTCCATCAGCGGTACTATGCGAAGACGTCGCAGCGAGCGTTGAACCTTCTGATTAAAAATCGACGTATCGACGCCCTGCAAATCACCCAGCAGAATCGTGGCAATCGCATTATCATCAGTAATACCAAAGGCTACCGCGAAGGCTGCCATCAGCATCGCACGCAGAGCTCGCGAATCACCATTCTGATACTTACCGGTCGTTTCGTAAGCCACCATCAGAGCCATATCGGCCTGTTCATACAGAAAGTTGCCGTCACTATCGCGCGCTTCTAAGCGTCCCTCAAGGCGCGCATGTGTACGCGCGATATCATGCTTCTTGCGTTGCACATCTTCCACCTCGAATAGCATTGCAAGCGGCTCATTGATTGAGCGCAAGGCCTGCTGCAAGACGAAGAGTACATCACGCTTCTTGCGGAACTCCAGCTCCTTGGACTTTCTGGCGCGCTTAACGGCCGGCAAAAGCCTCTGATCAGTCTCGCGAATATTCTTCACGATCGAATCATGGCTCAACGCACCCACCATCGAAGTCAGGTTCGTAATGCGATCCAGCATTTTTACGATCAACGCATCGATATTTTCATCCATGCGCCCGTAATAACGAATCTTCATGATCGTGACCGCCTTCACGGCATTTTGAACCACCTTACCGCCAGGCAGCGACGTAAAATCTGCGTGCGCATCCTCCGGAACATCATGCAGCAGCGCGGCCGCCACTATTTCGGGTTCCAGATTCAAGAGCACCGCGAGATACGCCACCAAAATTGGATGACAGAAATACTTCAAGCCACTGCTTTTACGCATCTGGTCGCCGTGTTTTTCCTCGGCAAACGAAAATGCGTCGAGTCCGGCCCAATACTTGTGGGCGCGGAAATATCCGGTGATGTTTGACTTCATACGGTCGTAGTTGAACATCTGTAGTGTACGATTATTCTGCATAGTTTCCCACCTCCATTTCCAGAAACATATGTTGAGATTTTAATGTGCAAGTGTTCAGAATATTACAGCACACAAGACAAGATTTGTCAATGTCGCGTATATCTGTTAAAATAGCACTATGGCAAAGAAATTCAGCAAACCGGAACTATCTCGCAAAATCAATGGCGACATTCCTTTTGACGCCACGCCAGACATTGAAGAAGTGCCAAAAGTCCGTCTCGATGTCGCGACTTTCGAGCAATATCCGCGTTATAGCCGCGCCACAATTCAAAAGTTCATCAAAAATGGCCAGGTTACAGTCAATGGCGACATTGTCGACAAGCCAAACACCTTGATCGATGAAAACTCCAACATTGAGCTCAGCGTCGTCGAAGCTGAAGAGGGTGAAAAACCACCCGTCATTTACGAAGATGACGACGTAATCGTTTTCAACAAACCTGCCGGCATGCTCACCGTTTCTAAAGGCGAATTCAACCCCGAGCCAACCTTAGAACAATTTGGCGGAATCGTTCACCGCCTCGACCGCGACACCTCCGGCGTCATTATTCTTGCCAAAAACGCCAAAGCAAAATCTTTCTTGCAGAAACAGTTCCAGGAACGCAAGGCACATAAAACTTACTACGCCGTAACCGTCGGCCATCCAAAAGTTAGTCACGCCATTATCAATATCCCACTTACGCGGAATCTCAAAAAACCAACTACTTTTATGGTTGCCAATCAGGGGCGCGAAGCAATCACCGAATACCGCGTCATTGATCAAAATGAAAAATACTCGCTCATAGAACTTAAGCCTCAGACTGGCCGCACACACCAGCTTCGCATTCATCTGGCGCATATCGGCGCGCCAATTTTGGGCGACCCAGTATACAACCCCAAATCACCAAAAGCCGATCGCATGTACCTACATGCCAGCATTCTCGAAATTACCGTTCCAAGTGGCAAGCGTCTAACTTTTACCGCCAATTTACCGGAAGAGTTTCGCAATGTGGTTCGATAATATCGAAAACTTACCCACCATTGCTGCTCACACTGGTTTTTCAATTTTCGAATTGCCTAAAAACATCGATTTTTCACAGATACTGCCGAACGCTTATCACGTACGCAAAACTAAGAAAAACGAACAGGGTAGTGGCGCTGCATTTATTTCAATTGATCAAATTCGCGACATTTTTCCGATAATCGACGCCAAACAAAGTCAGGCCTTCTATATCGTAATCGAAGAGGCTGAACTTATGAATGAGCAAGCAATCAATTGTTTCCTAAAACATCTCGAAGAGCCACACGAAAACATACATCAAATTCTACTAACAAACGACCTAAATCGCATTATCCCCACCGTTCGATCAAGAGCACAAATCTATCGCCTTAAAACCAAAACTCAAATTTCCGATGCGCCAGAAATCGACCCAAAGATACTCGCTCTAGCTAAAGAGTACTTATCTTGCACACCGCAACAATTGCCAAGTTTTGCCAAAAAACTCACCAAGGACCCGAAAACCGCCCGCGACAAAACCACGCAAGTTGTTGATGCCGCCATAACATTAATGTATAAATCATATTTCGCTACTGGCAACCAAAAATTCCTCGACAAACTCGAACGACTTCTACAACTCCAGCAAACAATTACCAATGGCAACCTGAAGCTACAGCTCGTAGCTTGTATGCTATAATAAACATATGCTTGCAGCAATCCTTATTTTATTGCTTACCCTCTTCATTATTTTTTATATTTCTACAAAAGAACCTCATAGCGACGAAGAAGACAGTGAAGATCTCAACAAAAACCCACAAATGAAAAAGTTGTGGTCGCTCGCTCAGACCGCTATGCGCGAACGCAAACCGCTCAAAGCCGAAAAGGTTTTACTAACTATTCTCAAATTTGACGAAAAAAATGCCGCCGCTTATAACCGCCTTGGCATTCTTTATGCACGCGAAAAACATTTCAAAGAAGCAATCGAATGCTTCGAAATCGCCCAGAGCTTAGACAACAACGCATCAAGCCTCCACAATGTTGGCCTGATTTATCTCGAGACCGGCAAATACGAAAAAGCCGAAATGGCCTTTGCGCAAGCCATCGAGCTAGAGGGCGATCAACCGGGTCGTTATATTGCGCACGCAAAAGCACTCGAAAAACTCGGCCAACGTAATAAAGCAATCGAGCAGCTCGAAACAGCATACAGCCTCAACCCAACTACTGTTATCCTTCGCCACATGCTCGAACTATACGAGAACAATAACGACGAAGAAGGGGTAGCCAATACGAAACGCCGCATCGAGGAGCTACAAGCCGCTCGCGCCGCCAAAGCCGAAAAAGAGAAAAAAGCCGCATCAAACAGCGGACAAGCCAAACGAGAAGCGCGCCGCACCGCCAAAGTAGCCGCGAAAACCGCACGTCAAGACGCCCGCGCTCAAAAAGCCGCTCAGCGCGCTGCCGCAAAAACTGCACGTCAAGACGCCAAGAAAGTCGCCAAAAAGCCAACCGCCACAAAGCCCAAAACCAACTCCAAACTCGACAAAAAGAAGAAAATCATATAAAATATCCCTATCACTGCGCCGCAATAGCTCAGTTGGTAGAGCAGCCGCCTTGTAAGCGGCAGGTCATCAGTTCAAGTCTGATTTGCGGCTCCATCCGAGAGAAAACGCAAGCAAAAAATGCTTGCATTTTTTGTTGCTTTTCCGAGGATGGAGAGTAAATATCGAAAATATTTGCGGCTCCATGCAAGAGAAAACGCAAGCAATATGCTTGCATTTTTTGTATATTTGTGATATAATATATAAGTTACGCCCTAAGATCTTACTTTTCACCGACGAGAGGAGTGATAAGTCCATGATTACGCAGCGTCTGCACTTTATGGAGAACGGAAACGAAAAGACAATGATCATTCGCTACCGGATCAAGGATTTCAAGAACAGCTTCATCTTCAAGAAGCTCGGCATTGACGATCCGCGCTGGTATGTCGAATACAACCGCTACGACAAGAGCTCTCTCTTTGATAGCTCGGCGCCAACATGGTATGTCAGATTGGCTGCCATTTTCGAAAACATCTACTGGGACCACGACTACGTCGGTATTGTCAGACATGAGTCCATCACCGAGGAATACTATCGCGCCGACATCGAGCGTTATGTCTACGGCATTGCCGAAAAATTTGCGCCCAGCTATAAGAAAGCTCGCATTGAATTCTACGAAATGATGCTCAAGCTCGGCCTCAATCCGGGACAGTCCGAATCGTACAAGCTCGCCATCAATTGTCTCAAAAGTCTCTAAAACGCACCAACAAAGCCCGCAAGTATTTGCGGGCTTTAAGATTTTATGCTAGAATGAACTAAGTTGCTGGAGTCGTCTAGTGGCAATGACAAGAGACTGTAAATCTCTCGCGCTTCGCGCTTCGTTGGTTCGAGTCCAACCTCCAGCACCAATAGAAACACCCGAGTTCATCTCGGGTTTTTCTATTTGTCTTAAAAATTACGACCAAAATCGTTAATTAGGTATTCATGTTATAATAGAGAAGAAGAAAACGGAGGTTATTTATGTTTGATTTAGAAAACCGCATTGCAGTAGTATCCGGTGCATCCAGTGGACTCGGCCGCCAAATTGCTCGCGCATTAGCTAAACAGGGCGCCAATCTCGTAATTTTAGCGCGTCGTTTCGAGCGCCTCGAAGCGCTCAAGTCCGATATTAGCAAAGACTATGGCGTACAAGTATTACCGATTAAATGCGATGTCACCAATAGCGAAGAAATCCGCCAAGCCGCAGAACAAGCCAAAGAAACATTTGGCCGCGTCGATATTCTGGTAAACTGCGCAGGATCAAGCAAAGATGCCGGTGTGCTAGAAATGACCGATGAGCAGTGGGACTTCACTATCGCCACCGATGAAACTTCCGTCTTTAAGATGACCCGGGCTTTCGCCGCTATCATGAAAGAGCGTAAATATGGTCGCATTATTAATATTTCTTCAATGTACGGCCTAGTTGGCAACACCAAGATCCCAACCATTGCCTATCACGCCTCCAAAGGTGCAGTCGTTAACTTTACCCGCGCAACCGCTGCAGAATTGGCGCCATACGGCATTACCTGTAACTGTATTTGTCCGGGCTATTTTGAAACCGAACTTACCAAGGCCGTCCTCGACACGGATGATTTTCAGGACTTCGCCAAGCAGATGGTTCCAATGGGGCGCTACGGCAAAGAGGGCGAGCTCAATCCAGCCATCATCTTTCTAGCAAGCGAAGAGGCCAGCTATGTTACTGGCGCCATTTTACCGGTTGATGGCGGCTATACGGCCATCTAGGTCAAATTGCAAAAAACTCTACCATAAGGTAAACTCTAATCATGAATGGGAAGTCTAAGCCTTATGCGATTCTAGTTTTCGGCGCTCCAATGAGCGGCAAGACTACTTTCGCAAAACAATTCAGTCAACGTTTTAATGCCCCTTTTCTAAACATTAACGAGCTCTATGAACAATACAAAATTAGCCGCAAAATGGCGATGATTTTGGTTTC
This sequence comes from Candidatus Saccharibacteria bacterium UBA2834, assembly GCA_002351365.1. GTDB lineage: Bacteria > Patescibacteriota > Saccharimonadia > Saccharimonadales > Saccharimonadaceae > UBA2834. The sequence continues at coordinate 27,883 of DEGE01000018.1, read as the reverse complement.
CGAAATCGCAAAATGCAAACAAACCATTATCGTAGAAGGTGGCCTCAATACCGAAAAACAACGCAACGAAATGAAGAAGCTCTTGGCCGATGCCGGCTATTCTCCAGTTCTAATTTGGATACAAACCGATACTTCAGCCATCAAGCACCGCATGCGTCACAAATTCAAGACCGTAGCCGAAGCAAAAGCTGCCCTCGAAGCCTCATATAAAAAGCTCGAAGCGCCTGCCGAGAGCGAGAATCCGCTTGTCATTTCTGGTAAACACACCTTCCAGACACAATGCAAAAACGTTCTCACTGGCATTTCTGAGCGCAAAACTGTGCGCATTAAATGATAATCCAAGACAAAGAATTCGGCGAAGTCATCGTCCGTAAGAGTGCATGGTGCGTTAATCCAAAGTTTTCCGTTTCAACGTCTGGCAAGTTGGCCATGTCTGTCCCAGCTCATACTTCAGAATTTCTCGCCAAACGCTGGCTCAACGCTAGCCGTAAGCAAATTCGCGAAAAGCTTCCAATCAACGACCCCAGCACCCAACGCGCTCGTGATGCCAAAAAGAAAATACTTATGAAGCAAGCGCGCGATTATTTGCCATATCGCCTTGAATTTTGGGCGCAAAAATACGGCTACAAATATAGCGGTATTCGCCTTTCGCACGCCAACACGCGTTGGGGTAGCCGTTCAAGCTCTGGCACCATTTCTTTAAATATAGGCCTCATGAAAGCCCCCGAACCATTACGCGATTATGTTATTTTGCACGAATTGGCCCACATCAACCACATGGATCATTCAGCCGAATTTTGGGCAGAAGTAGGCGAGCACGACCCAAATTACAAACGACATCGCAGTCAACTAAAAAAGTTTTCACCCGGAGTTTAGTGTAAAATATAAGCATGAACAGCATTGCGAATATTATCGGTCCAATTTATCAAAATCTACTCGGCCTCTGCGAAAAACGCAAAATTGCAATCAATCTCGACCTTGAAAATCCATCACGCAAAATTCGCCAGGAGCCACTTCTGCGCCAATTTCTCAAGGACTCACTATCAGTAGCAATTAAAAGTTGCAAACCCGGCAATAAAATTACTATCGCCCAGGATTTATCCGAAGACAATAGCATCCATTTTAGCGTCAAATACGATGGCGACATCCTAGACAACACCCAGAAAGCTGCGCTCATCGAAAAAGAGTACAATGTGCGATCTCGTTACGGCTATGGCAATATCATCTCAATAGAGATTAATTAAAAAAAATACCCCCTCGCGGGGGATTTTTTATTGTTTCTTTAGCTTCATTGCGAAACCGCCACCTGGCGCCATATACATTTCGATATGATCGCCGTTGCGTATTAATTTCTCCTCAATAACGTAGCCAAGTTGATGGTCGCGGTAATGCGCATCCTCTGAATCACGATAAATCTTGGCAATATAATTAACGCCAGGTTCCAAGAAATCAATATAAAGCTCGACCTTGCGGCCTTCCTCGTTCGTAACACCGCCAACATACCAGTTGCTACCGTCCCATTCCTGACGAGCCACTACAAAGCATTTGCCAATCTCACCAACCAGCGGAATTGAGCGTTCCCAACGCAATGGAACATCACGAATGAACTCAAATAAATCAGGGTAACTTGTTTCATAAATCTGTGGACGATCAGCGGCCATCTGCATTGATGAATATATCGTTACATAATATGCCAACTGGCGCGTAATCGTCGTAGCCATTCGCTTCGAAAAGTTCGAGACATCCAAAATGCCAGGCGTATAATCCATGCCACCAGCTAACAAACGCGTATACGGCAAATAGCATGCATGAGACGGTGACAGAGCGCCACCTTCGTATTCTTGGCCACGTGCACCCTCGCGCGTCATCAAGTTTGGCCATGTACGCTCGATACCGGTGCCCTTAATCGGTTCATGCACATCAAGCATAATGCCATATTTCGCTGCGAGCTCGAGTGCTTTCTGATAATGTAAGACACCTAATTGCGAATGATGGAACTCACGACGCCCATTAATTGTCATTTTCGAGCCAGCATAACCAGACTTAATGTAGCGCACGCCATGGTCCTTATAGAACTTATAAGCTTCCTCCATCTGTTTCTCGTAGTTGTCGATGAAGCCTACCGTTTCATGGTGCCCAATAATCTCTACGCCATTTGCACGCCCGTAATCCGAAACAATCTTCATGTCGAAATCAGGGGTCGACTCCATAAACTTATTGTGCTCACCATTTTCGAGCCAGTCGCCTTCCCAGCCATCATTCCACCCCTCAATCAATAAAGCAGGAATACCAAGATTTTTGCAGGCATCGATATATTGCATTGCGTGTTCAGTTGTTGCACCGTGACGCTCACCTGGCGCCCAAGTCCATTCACC
>DEGE01000018.1:25233-25501 GCA_002351365.1 Candidatus Saccharibacteria bacterium UBA2834 | reverse complement strand
AAATACCAAGGAATTTTGTCGGTTCCACCCAAGAAAAATCATCACGCGGCGGGTCATTCAAGTTTAAGATCATCCGACTAGAAGTCAAATCAAGATCATCATGCCCCATAATTATGGTGCGCCATGGCGTCGAAAACGGCAATTCAACATAGGCACGCATTCCATCCGATAGTGGAGTAATATCGGCCTTTAATGCTGCGCCGTTCATCTTGAGCGTCATGCCACCATAGTTATAGAGGGCGGCCTCATGAATCGAAACATACGTCGC
>DEGE01000018.1:19868-25222 GCA_002351365.1 Candidatus Saccharibacteria bacterium UBA2834 | reverse complement strand
CTGCACGGAGTCCGTCAACTGGCTAACGGGTTTTTCGGTATAGCTATATTCATAGCGATCTGGTTGATAAGCCGGAATACTCCAAGAGCGCGAGTTGACGTCAACCGCAAACTCCGTTAACTCATCAGCAATTACCATATTCTTCATTTCAGGCTGCGCCGGGATCTCGTAACGGAAGGCAATACCGTCATCATAGGCACGAAAACGCATCGTCAATAGGCGATTAGGCTTATCGACCTCCTCAAGATAAATAGCGGTTTCATTGTAATTATTGCGAATAATATGTTGTTCGCCCCAATAGGCTTTCCAAGTTTCGTCAAAAGACTTTGAATAGGCGCGAACGACGCTAAATCCATCGGCGAGAGGAGAGCTATCTTTGAGCGCAATGCCGAGCCTAGACTGGCGCAATACCAAGCGCTCATCCTTCTTCACAAAATATGAAATTTGACCACGATCAAGAATAAAAGTCACAACCACGCGACCATTCGGTGACTTGATTTCATAGATAGCGTCTGTTTTATTTTTCTTGAACAGATCGCCGAAGAAGCTCACAAAATATTCCTCATTACCATAAGAATATTGTAGCATAAAAACGTATCACAACATTAGCATTTTCACTGCTATAATAACGTTAATGCTTTGGCTAATATTAAGTCTTTTTGCAGCTCTAGGGTGGTCAATCGCCTCATTTTTCGACAACTATGCAACGGATGTAGTTTTTCGCGCCAAGACGCCACAGGCAATGAAAATTCTAAACGGCATCGTTTATCTCGCCTTGGCAGCCATCATGTTTTTCGTTGCACCCCCGGAGCAGATAGAGCTTTGGCAAGTCGCGTTACTGTTATTGTCTGGAGTTGTCACTTCATCGGCATCGATTTTCTATTATCAAGGGCTAAAAACAGAAGAAGCCACCAGTGCCACTATCTACTATCAACTTATCCCGGTCCTATATCTAATAATTGGTTGGATTTTTTTCAACGAGACTATCTCATTACAACAATTCCTCGGATTCTTCATCATCCTTTCGGCGCCCTTAATTGTAATTTTCTCCAGAAAACGCCCCAAGAGTCGCCGCAAAGAAGTCGCCGCTGGACTCTATTTCCTCATCTATACAATCATGGCGGGCGCGTCTGGCCTACTGTCTACGGAAGTCGGCAAAGATATGAATTATCAAACAGTCTTTTTCTATTTTATTTTAGGTAGAGGTCTGATGGACATCCTCCTATATTTGTGTAATAAATCCTGGCGCCAACGCATCCTATACATAATGAGGCGCAAAAAGAAACAATTCTTGGCCGCAACTTTGTCCGGAACTTTAATTAGCCTCACCGGAGAATTCGCTTACCGTCAAAGTCTGATTCTTGGCGTCACCGCACTTGCATCCGTCGTCGCCAATGCCTCCCAATTAGTCATCACATTCATATTAGGAATTGTTCTCTCACTGATTTGGCCAAAATTTGGTCGCGAAAAATTAAAACGACACGTTATCGTGGCTCATCTTATTGCCGTCGTATTATGTGTAGTGGGAGTAATCTTCTTACAATAGCATGCTGTGGCTCATCATTTGTATCGTAACCGCATTCCTGTATGCCCTAAGTACATTTTTGGACAACTATCTTGTTGATGAATTTTTCAAGGGCCGTACACCGCAAGCGCTTAAGATTATTGACGGACCGTTTTGTTTAATTGTCGCAATTTGCCTCGTTACCTATCACGGTATCTACGATGTATCGCCGGTCGCTATTCTATTAATGATCTCTTCCGGCGTTCTTCTGGCCTTGGCTGACGTGCCTTATTATCTGGGTTTTAGAGGAGAGGAGTCGACTGACACCACAATCCTTTTCCAACTCTCGCCCGTATTCTATTTGATTGCGGATTTCCTAATCTTCGGCGAAACCATAACACCAGAACAGATTATCGCTTTCGGACTCATTCTAGCCGCTCCATTCGTCATATTTTTAACCGAACGCAAATATAAAAAACGCACCAGCAAGCTTAAGTTCATTTCCGTCGTCTGTATTATTATCTCCGTAATCATCTATGCTTTTTCCGACTTATTATTTGCGCACGGAGAGTCCAACTTCGATTTCATCAGCCTCTTTTTCTATTTCCTCATCGGCCAAGGTGTCGCTAGTGCGCTCCTATCATTAACGCAACGTAAATGGCATATTCGTTTCGCAAATGTCGCCAAACGCAATGGATATAAATTTCCAATCGTTTTCTGTCTTAATTTACTAATTTGCACTTTAACAGATTTTCTTTACCGCTACGCACTGATTATTAGCACAGCCGCAATCGTTTCGGTCACCACAAACTCCGCCCAACTTATCCTTACCTTTGTTTTGGGCATATTGCTTACTAAGTTATGGCCAAAATTCGGTCGCGAAAAACTCAATAAACATATAGTGCGCGCTCATTTAGTCGCCACAATTTTAGCCACAATAGGCATCATCATTCTGCAATAACTTGCTAAAATAGAAGCAGGAGAAAAAACAACATGACAATAACCGCAGAAATACTTATTGCCTTAGCATTAGGCCTCGTAGTCTGTTTCTTTGGCTACAAATTAAAGAAATTAGCATTCGCGATTGCTTGGTTTTTGATTGGTTACACATTGTGTTCACATTTCGCGCCAGATATTATTGCCTGGATGCCACAGCTCGAAAATCCCGACCTCTGGATGGGGGTCCTACCAATCGCCGTCGGCCTCCTTGCCGCCCTCATGGGGCTCACAATTGAACGCCTCTGTATTGCCGCCTTAGCATACATTGTCGTCGTCACTATTGCCATACAGCAATTCGGCGCCAGCTTCCCTATATTTGCAGTCGCCAGCATCGTTGGCGTTATTGCCGGATGCGTCGCCGTTTCACTAATGAAGCCAGCGATCATTATCCTCACCGCCATCGCCGGCGCCCAAAGCATTTCTACGGCAGTCGTCTCGCTCTTTAGCTTGAATGCCGCAACATTATATTTGCCAATTTTAGTTATCGCAGCCGTCGTAGGCGCAATTTTCCAATTCAAAAACAATAAACACAGCGCCTAAGATATGGCACAATAGAGGAGAAGTGAAGAGGATAGTTTGGATTTTGGGCTTGATTGTGGGCTTAGCTTTTTGCGCCATCACACCAGTCTACGCCGATGACATGCCAACCCTGCAGCTATCCCTAAACGGCGTCACACTCGAAACCATCCACGCCGGCACCAAAGACATTAAATACCCCGGGAATGATCTCCAAATCACCGATTCGATCGGACAAGTTTTCCAATACCAAAATGTCGAAATTAAGGGGCGCGGCAACTCAACCTGGGGGCAGCCCAAACGGCCATACCAAATTAAGTTCGACCAAAAAACCGACTTGTTTGGCCTTGGCGCTAGTAAAAAATGGGTTTTGTTGGCTGACACAATTGACGATAGCCACATTAGAAACAATCTTGCTTTTCATGCTGCAAGCCTACTCGATATGCCTTACACAAATCAAGGTCAATACGTCAATCTTTACATCGACGGACAATATCTGGGCCTGTATTTGCTTTGCCATAAAACCGAAATCGGCAAGAGTACGGTAAACCTCAAAAATGATCTCGGTATTTTAGTAGAAATGGACAACATATGGGAACCAGATGACGAGTTTTTCGTAAGCAATTACGGTAAGCACCGAATCCTCATGAAAGACACCGTTTCCGATTCAGAGAAAAAACAAGCCGAAGCACTCGAAGATTTTCGCCAGGCATACAATCGCTTCGAACGCGCCCTCTATACTAACAACTGGGAAGCTATCAAACAAGAAATCGANNACATACTATATGAATACTCCATCGACATCGACGGCCTCGCATCATCATTTTATATGTACAAAGATGGCCCCGACGACGTAATTCACGCCGGCCCGGCCTGGGATTACGACCTCGCTTTTAGTAACTTCCGTTGGGTCACAGACGACCTACGTAATATGTCGCCATATCTCAGCTGGACACAGCGCACAATTCGCAAAGCAGAAGATAGCTGGAAAGACAACGAAATTTGCATGCGCCTAATGGATCATCCCGAATTTCGCAATCTCTATAAACAAACTTTTCAGGAAAAGCTCTATGCCAACAAAGCCGAAATCGACGAATTTATTCAAGATACCGAATTGTACATCATAAATGTCGCCAACTACGACAACTACATGTGGGGTCGCAATGATTTCTATCTCAGCGCCGAATATTTACGCGAGTGGAGCAACCAACGCCTAGACTACATGAATTTACTGTATGGCATTAATAATGCCACCGTAAGCGGCACCTACCGCGTCGCCTCGTATGATAGCGACCTAAACCAGTCAATATTTAATGATTATTTCTACTTTCAGCCCCAAAAGGACGGCAGTTATAAAATTATCGATGTTCGCACCGGACGTGCACTCAACGCCGATGGTACTAGCGACGATAGCCCAGTAAACTTCGCACGTTCGCTCAATATTGATGCGCAACATTGGTACGTTACGCATTTTGAGGGTAGCCAAAACTACATCATCGCCAAAACTAGCGGCCTGATGCTAACGGCCAAAGATGGACAGCTAGTATTGCAGGCTTTCGCAAACCAAGAAAACCAAACCTTTAATTTGTTTTATCGCATGCAAGCCCTCATTAAAGCAGATAATAAAACCTATTACCAAATCGTGCCCGCCAACAATCAAGCATATGCCGCGCAGAGCACTTTTACCCAAAATCAACTCACCCCCAAAAACTCCCTAAACACTTCAAATTACCTGCTCATACGCAATTTTGATAGTAGTTATAAAATCATCGACCCGTTATCCAGAGCTAGTAAGGATATCATCATCCAGGAAAACTCCACCGGCACCCTAAAGATTATTGACTCCAAAAAACTGCAAGCCCTAAGCTTCAATGGCAAGAAACTCGAACTTACCGACGCCACCGAAGACAGCAATCAAGAATGGGTTCTAGTCGAAAACAAAATACCGCAGCTCAGCAACCCCAACATCATCATCAAGCCGTGAGCATCTTGACTTTTTTGGAATCTGTGCTATAATAGATATATTGCGACGCTATAGTCGCATAGGAACCCATTGTTGCCGCAAAAAAGGAAGCGGCCTGCACCTTACGAGAGGAGAAACATCATGATAAACATGACATGTGTAGCTTATGGCTACAAGATGGAGAAGGACAAGAAGCTGGAGCAGGCGTTCAAACGTCTCGCCAACGCACTGGAGGAAATCCAGGACCGTCTGACCTTCAATGCAAGGTTCGCGTTGCGCGATGCGCGCGACGCGGTTGCCCATAGCGGCGCCGACGGTGTACGCGCTCATGGCGAGCACCTCCTGCAGGAAATTGACGTTTGTCCGCTGAAG
>DEGE01000018.1:16145-19803 GCA_002351365.1 Candidatus Saccharibacteria bacterium UBA2834 | reverse complement strand
CCCCATCATTCTCCGGGCGTCAAACCACTTCGGTGGGGCGACGCCCCTTTTTTCTATGCGTGATGATACGGATGGCCAAGATTAATTTCTTGCGCCCGATAAATCTGCTCGGTCAAAATCAGGCGACAAATTTGATGTGGAAATACTAGTTTTGAAAAACTCCAAATCAAGTCCGCCCGCAATTGCATTTCAGGCGAAAAATGCCCAAACGCGCCACCCAATACAAATACGATATTTTTACCATTCACTAAATTCTGATCAATCTTCTGCGCCAACTCCGGCGAACTTAAAATCTGCCCACGCCCATCAAGTAGAATCACGAAATTATTTCGATCGAGCGTTAGGACCTTATTGTCGAGTTCCGATTCTTCTACGAATTGCCATTCTAAATCATAGGGCTTGCGCAAACGTTTTTCATATTCAGCACACGCCTCGGCTAACCATTCTTTATTCTTTTTGCCGCCAGCTATTATTTTAATCATTTCCGTGCTCACAATATGACGCTTGATAATTAATCGGAACAATGTCCGGATTTACACCCTTATCCTTTATCCAGGCCTTAATCGCCGCCATTACGCTTTCACCGACTTTTTCATCGTTGCAAATATTAGCATACATGTCCAAACGCGGTTTTATCGTGCCAGTCTTGTCGTGCCAAATCGTAAAATAATAGCCATCATCCGTCGTAGCGCTATATGGTAAATATTTATCTAGCATCACGTCGATTGTGGACACCTGGTCCGTGCCAATACAGAATACATCGGGATTCTTCGCTAAGCCAATTTCCGGACAAGTCGCCATAATATCACCGCCAACATCTTTAGAAATTAAGTAAGTGAGTTCTGGCTTATTTAAGTCAACCAAAAAACTAAAGCGATCAACCTTTCCTTTTTCGTCGTAAGTGATTTTCATGCTGTCTTCGCGCACAATCATCTTAACTTGCTTTACGTCATCATCCGAATAATCATAATAGGACTTCAGCAAAATTTTTACGCGTTTTTCAACGGCCTCAAGGTTCACTTTGCCCAGTTCACTAACTTTCTCGGAACCAGCATTCTCAATCACATTGCGACGATTCGCAATATTGATAAAATAGAAGGCCACCGGAATTGCAACCAGCAAGACTATTGCGCAAATAATTAAAACTTTTCGATTCTTAATCGTTTGTCTTTCGTCCATTTCTACCTTTTCCTAAATATATGATAACCCTGATCTATATAATTCATAATATCATCACTACGATCGGCCATCGGCGCACGGTTGCATTGTGATGCTGACGCCATTACGCTACCGAAACCAGGAATATCGCCCACGTAAATTAAGACATGGTGCGTGCCGCCTCCACCTCCAATATTGTTCAAGATAATAACGTCACCGGGCCGCGCGTCATTATTCGAATGAATTTGCGACGTCACTTCAGTCCAGGTCGACGATTTTTGTAGCTCTGACTGCATATTATCTGTACCGCCTACCGGAAAATCCGGATCCCAACCACTCAGCGTTACTAGAGTATAGACAAAGCCACCGCAGTCTACGCCACCACCATAACAGCTGTCACCAACATAATTCGACTGCTTAACAGCATCTTCGTATTCAGACTTCTTATCAGTCTTGTCTCCATCGTATGTAGGCCAAGCGTACATCAAAACATACTTTTGGAATTTAGCCACATCGCCGCTCGCACCAGGCTTACAAACACCAGAAGCAGCACCGCCATTACGCGCAATTGCTTCTTTCAGTTTATCCCATAGACCATCCGGATCCCAGTGATCATTATCTGGCACATGTCGGTGCCCCAAAATCCCTTCATATGATTGAAATTCCGAAGCGTCAGTCATTCGTTTTGGATTATTACCGCCAGACCAATCAACCGAACTGTCCATTGGGATACCAGTCGCCGCACCAAGACCAATCAATAGTTGCGCCAAATAGTCGATGTCAGAATCAGAAAAACCACTGCTCAAAATCCAATCCGATTGANNCATCAGAATAACCAATAATCTCAATCTGGATACCGGCCGTACTATCATGTGAAGCCACCGCCGCCGACGTTCTATAGATAGGGAAGTGCTGGAAAACATGCTTCTCGTGCATATCAATCGTAAAATGTGGCGGCACACCGCTACTCTGGAAGAATTGCAAACCGCTCGTACCACCGCCATTTGGACCTTCAGTCGAATGCAGAGTAATTTTGTTCGGGCCATTACCTTTGCCATTCGGCATCGTAGTTGGAAAAACTTGATTAGCCGAACTATCCAGACCGCTCATGCCAATAGCCGACTCCTTTGTGTAGCCTTCAATGCCACCTGTAATCCAACCCTCTTCATCAAAGGTAATATTCGAATTTTTTACATTTGCTGTCGTAGAGTTTGTCGCCGCTGGCGGATTATCTTCCTTGTAGCCAAACGGATCGCCCGTATGCGTCTCATCTGACCAGTCGGCAATTATCGTGCCGTCCGGATTTGCCCACGTCCAAAATATCCAAGTGCTTCCACCAGAAATTCTACTTGGATTTTGATGAATCTTAGTTTTACCAGCAATATAATTCGCCGTATCCTTAAATTCAGAACTACCATTCGAATAACGTTGACCATCAACCTCGATATAATCAATATCCAATATCAAATCGTCGTGTTCAATAATTTGTGGCGGCATCACACGATTACCGTTGACTAGAATGTCTTTGACAGCATTCATTTCTTCGTCTGTATAACCCGAGAAGCTTTCATCATACTTATTAAATGCCGCAAACCAACCAGATTCGCCATGAGGATTACGTCGCAAATAGTGCACCAAACCATCAGCAGTCTCCGGCTCGCCTAGACCAGGGCCATAAGCCTCGAAAATATTCGCCATTACGGAAGCTTGCGTCTTAACGGCAGACATCGTTCCACCATTTTCTTCTTTAATCATCGCCATAATACCGTTTAGTTGGCCTTGCGTTAAATCGTAACCCTTACCGGCCCAAACCCCATCAGCGCTCACCTTGCTATTGCCGCAATTACAGGTACCACTTTTACCAGCCGCCTGTCCAGTTGTGCCCAGCGCCGACATAATCGTATCAACAAAGAGCGGAATACCGTCATTAGTCGGATGAACACTATCAGCATCAGCAATAATATATTTACCAGGATCGCTCGAAACCGCATTCGCCCAATCTGCCACCACAAAACGATTATCAACCGACGTCGCCGCCCGAATCGCCGCATTATTACCGTCATAGGCGTGTTCATCATTAATCTTATAATTCGTGACCAGCACCACTTTCTTAACGTTCGGCGCCTTCTTAATAATTTCTTCGATCAAATTCTTCGAAATATCATCGTCGTTCGTACCAAGCGCGAATACCAGATTATCGCGTAATTCGCCGCTATCGACTAGTTCTTTCAAAATAGTTAAGCCACTTTTACCGCCACAGTTCGTACAGTTGCCATTATCGCGCGTCCAACTTTTACTAACTGCCGCATGAACGTCAGCTTGCGGCATCTTCCGCAAAATTTCATCACGCGACATCTCGGAAATTGAATCGCCAATCCAAGTCACATTCGAACCATCAGACGACATTGTAGTACCAGTCGAACCAGCACCAAAGGATGTCTTGCCAGAATAAGCGCTAAAAATCCTTTGCGCATTATCACGCCGGCCCTTAGTGTTATGC
>DEGE01000018.1:10036-16132 GCA_002351365.1 Candidatus Saccharibacteria bacterium UBA2834 | reverse complement strand
ACTACATCCCTCAACGTTCACCGAAAAACGGATTGCGGCACCGGATACTGTCGTCTCGTTAAAGACTTCGCTATAGCCGGAATTTCCCTTCATTTCATTGATTAGAAAAGTAATCTCAAGAGAGTAGAGGGCATCCGCTTCCGCCATGCTGTCAGCGGCCTGAATAAACGCATCGCCACCCATAGCACCATAAGTACCAGGCTTTTTGATATATTTTTCAACTAAATCGTTATTCTTGGCGCGCATGTCCTCAAAGAAAGTAACGCGGCGCGACCCCGACCACTGAATCAAACCGACGCCATACCCGCTAGAAGGATCATGCTCCCAGTCAAAACCGCTTTCCCACACATCACGATGCGAGTCTTCATAACGAGCTGGGCTAAAACCGCTTTCTCCCTGCATGTTGCCCATAATGCCAGCCGTAATTTCATCACTTAGTCCCATCGACTTCAGGCCAGACCAAATCTTTTCTTCAGCCGTCGACCCGCTAATTACGGCAGTGCCACCAATCGTGGAAACCTCTGAACTGCCACCAGTACACTCTTCAGGGTTGTAAAACATAATATTATTTGCCGCAAATTTGTCGATAAAATCTTCAACTTCGGCATAAGCCGGCATCGTATAGCCGGCAAGGGTTACAAAGGCCATCACAGCAGCGCCAATTCTAGCAAAAGTTTTAGTTTTCATAGTTATAAATTACCCTGTAATTATTTATATCAAAACCGTTATTATCTAAGACTTCAACCACTTTGGACTGCTTAATTTTGCGTCCGCTTACGAGCAGGCATAAGGTAGTATCACAATCCGCATGCATGCGTCCATCTGTAATCTTCACTTCCACTAAATCCTGACCCGGAAAGCCGCTCTCGGCACGATTATCAAAAGAAGCATAAAGTGGCAACTTTTCATAAATCGCAATCTTTTCATCATATTCCGTCAAAAAATCCGTTACACTAATATCGCCCTTAATCATGCGAAGAGTTTGTATGTCGGTACTATTTTTTTCAAAATACGAAAGCCCCTCCGATTCGTTAATTAAATAATTAACAACATTCGAAGTTTCATTATTTTTAACCGAAAAAGAAATAGTTTTTGTCTCAAAACCGCGCGCGCTCAATGTGCCAGAATAATCGCCAACCCCGAATTTATACGAGCCGTTTCTATACTCATTTCCTTCTATATTTAAAATTGCTGAATATGGAGCGAAATTAAAAACAACATAGCTGTTTGTTTCGGCATCTCTTCTCGCAAATGCAATAATCACCGAAATCAATAAAACAGCTAAAATCACCGCCGTCGAAAAAACCGTGGCTTTATAATGACGATCAAAGAAGTCAACAATATTTTCCATAACGCTTATCTATATTTATTGTACTTTTATTTAGTGTTTTATTCATCATTGATTTTTTTGAAAAAAAGAATATAATATATAGCAGTTACCAAAGACAGCGGCGGTGTTCATCCGAATACTTAATTATGCCGCCGAGGAAAATATTTCTTGTAAATTGGTGACGTTTTCTAGCTCAATCGAGCCTAGATTTTAACATTCTGGCTATTTAACACCAAAAGGAGATTCCTATCTATGGCAATTAGCAAAGATAAGAAACAACAATTGGTTGCCGACTTAAACGAGTTACTTAGCGACGCTAAAATGACTGTTTTTGCAAAGTATCAAGGCCTTACGGTCGCGGAAATGCAAGAACTTCGCAAAGCCGCTCGCGAAAACAATGTCAAAATTAAGATCGTCAAGAACCGCCTCGTTCGTGTCGCGATGGGCGAAGTCGCTGTTTATAAAAACACCGACACCAGCGCACTCGAAGGTCAACTTCTTTACGCCGTTTCAAACGACGACGAAGTTGCTCCAGCTCAGGTTTTGAACAAGTTCGCCAAAGATCACAATGCACTCGAACTTAAGGGTGCATTCAGCGGCGATGGTTCAGTCCTCAGCGAAGCCGAAGTTAAGGCTCTCGCCGATCTCCCAAGCAAAGAACAACTCATTGGCCAAGTTGTGGACATGCTCCTCAGCCCAGTCAACGACATTACAAATGGCCTTTCTGGCAATTTGCACGCTTTGCTTGACGGTATTGCCGACAAAGCAACCAATTAATTCTATTCGCCACTCAGCGTGGCAAACTATTAACTTTTAAATATAAAGGAGTCTAACATGGCTGCTGATGTAAAGAAAATCGCAGAGGAATTGGTTAAGCTCACCGTCCTCGAAGTTAACGAGCTCAAAACTATCCTTAAGGATGAATATGGCATCGAGCCTGCTGCTGCCGCTGTAGCTGTAGCTGCTGGTCCTGCTGCCGATAGTGGCGCTGCCGCTGAAGAAAAGAGTGAATACAACGTCGTTCTTAAAGACGCTGGCGCTCAAAAGATTGCAGTTATCAAGGCCGTTAAGGAAGCTACTGGTCTTGGTCTCGGTGAAGCTAAAGCCCTCGTTGATGGTGCTCCAGCTACCGTAAAAGAGAAAGTTGCTAAGGACGAAGCCGAAGCTATGAAGAAAGCTCTCGAAGAAGCCGGCGCAACTGTCGAACTCGCCTAAGTAGAATAAATTTTAGTCAGAATGTTTACAAATGAGCGACTCCAATCCGGAGTCGCTTTTTGTTGTAAAATATAAGCAGTATGGCCACCGGACGATACATTCAAGATGAACCAGATTTCCAAAAAGAGCACAAAACGGCAACTCAAATCCGCGAAGACGAAAAACTAGAAGAGCATATCACGGATTCTATGCGAAATAGCCAGAAAATGTATGACGGCGACGACGACGAAATGACGCCAGCAATCGAGCGGCGCGTCGAGATAAAATCAGTTACTCCAGGCCAATCAACACATCATATTAAATTTAAAACTGACCCAGAGCTAGAAGCTCAAATTGCCAAAGAAAACGCAGAACATCAAAAGGACAGCAAGAAGCGCGCAGAAACTGAGAAATATCAACAAAAAATAGCAAAAGCCAATCTACGACACTCCGAAGTTCATCAAATCAGTCAAGCCGATGAGCCACTTTACCCCGAAGTTAAGCCAAGCTTTAATCCTGAAGACGAAAAATACTGGCGTCAACAAATTAGCAAAAAGAACCCACTCCCCAAACAAGCCCGCTTCGAAACCATAGAAGACAAGACTTTAAACGAAGCAATAAAGCAAGCCAGCATCATACAGCTTATTAGCCTATTGATCCTAGCGGCTGGATGCATGATTCATCTATTGCCGCTTCCAAATATTCTCGCCTATATTGCGTACGCCGCAACAATAATCTTGTTATTTGCAGACATCGTAATTATCCATAAATCAACCATCGGCCGCAAGATTAGAGACATCCAGGCGAGTCAACGCGATAAACTCTATTTAGCGAGCATTATCCCCGGAATTTTCATTAGATATTTAGTGATTATTCTAGTCGGCAAAATCATGTTTTTCGACATCATCGGCATCCTAAGTATGGGTATCCAGTTTATTGCCATGCTAATGGTATCAGCAAAATACTACGAATATCTCAATAAATATGGCATCCATTACGATATCAAAATGACAGTATATACTCTCATACTTACAGCGCCGGCGCTTCTAATATCTTCCAGTGGCGTAAGTTCGGCCGGCCCAATGATACTCATGAGTGCGTACTTCCTAATTTTTAAACTAGCCTTACTTATTTTCGTGCCAGATATGATGGCTGGAAAACTATCCAACAGAGAGCTTAAAACTCATTAACATTATGATATAAAATATAAGCAGCATGGGCCAAAAATACTTAAAAGACACTACACCCGAACGCATCGATAACCACCAGCTCGATACCTTTAATGACCAAAAATTAACCGAGCAGATGCAGGAATACGAGGAGAGTTACGTCTCGAACGACGATGACGATCGGCCGGCCATTGAGCGCAAACTCAAGCAACACCACGAACGCCAAAAGAATAACGCCAAAGCAAAGACTAAAACAAAAGTCCCCAGCTCTATTACGAAACCAAGCTTCGACATCAATCCCGCGCTTCAAGCTCAGGTTGCCAAAGAACACGCCATTAGCGAAATTCACGCCCAGCAAGAGATTGCTCGCGAGAAAGCCAAAAAAGAGCACGAAAACGACAAAATCGAGTTTTCGATTAATCAGGATGGGGTAGTTGAAAAAACCGTCACCCCTGGAAAGCCAACCAAGGAAACCATTACTGAATCGGAATCTGAACCGAAGCCAAAGCCGACCAAACATCAGACAATCGATATGTCGGAAATTTACCCTGAAGTTGCGCCGGGCTACGATCCAGAAGATAGTAAACGCTGGCACGATGAACTAAAAGACGGTGGCAGCATAGTTAAGCAAGCCCGTATCGAAACGGTACACGACCCCATAATTGATATCGTATCTAAAATTGCACTCGGGCTTAGCGCGGTTATTTGCATATTGGGCGTACATTGCCTAATCGAAATCATTTCATACCGAGCACTAATATCAGTTTGGGCGCTCATCCTAATGTCGATTGTCACCATCGCGACCGTGACTATGCTCGCATTAACCACAAAAATAAACAAAATCGCCAAACTCGTGCCAGAACAACAACTTTTATTCCAAGTTGCTAGCATTATACCGTTCGCGACACTACGCGGACTCGGCCTAATCGTTATTTTTCAACTCTCAATCATCGACGTTTACGGCTACGTAGTGTTTGTGTTGCAGTTCCTTGCCGTTATGTTTATTGCTGCCTACAATTATTCCTATCTCAACCAACGCGGGATTGAATATGGTTTTGCTATGACTATATATAATACGATGGCTGCTATGCCAGTAATGGTTGCGCTGTCCCATATCTCACCCATGACAATAGATACCTTCTTTGCGTCATTTGGATTTGGGCCACTTATTACAATGCTAGAAATCTTCCTAATTATAGGAGTCGCAGATTTTATGGCTGGCAAAATCACAAGGCACAATACGCACTAAATCCGTTCCAAAATGTCAATGGTAAAAAATACAACATTTTGCACGATATATCTGTTTTAGTTGTGGAAAAAATCTTTTTTCTATCATTGACAATATAGAAGTCTTTTTTATATCATAGAATTAATAAATATATAAACAGGCAGGATGCGAGGTATGTCTGAATTACCAGAAAAACAAATAAAAAGACTACGCAGTCTTCTCACGGAAGCAGAGACTAATCTTTCCGCAGCTAAAGAATTACTAACATCGATGTTAGGCGATGGTGATATTATCACCGCGCCAGCCACAACCGTCACCGAAAGCCCAGAAGGTAAAATTATCGAGGGTGTATTTGATGGTCAAATTATGATTGGCCCAGATGGCAAAAATTATCCAGTACCAGCCAACTACGCCAGCAAATCCAAACTCGTCGAGGGCGACATTCTCAAACTCACCATCGGTGATAACGGCAAATTCCTTTATAAGCAAATTGGCCCAGTTGAGCGCAAAACCGTTATTGGCACACTAACCAGCCACGACGATCAATATTTTGTCGAAGTAAATGGCAAGGAATACAAAATCCTTTATGCATCCGTTACATATTTCCGCATTAAAGTTGGAGATCAGGTTACAGTCATCATTCCGGCCGACAATGAAGACGCCACTTGGGCCGCCGTCGAAGCCAGCCTATAAAAAACACTAGTCGCATCCTAGACCGCCTACAAATAGGCGGTTTTTCTTATGCTTTGATATAATTAAAATTAGTTAAGTGAGGGAATATATTAACGATGCCAAATAATCACGAAAATGGCGCCGGCGAACAGCCTAACCGCGAACGTTCCGACTGGCAAGACCTTGGCGCACCAGGAGGTTTTAATCGCGAAGCCGCCATGCAGCGTATCAACGAGGAACTCAAGCGACGCGACGAAGAAGAACCCGAATCATACAAAATGGAAACAGTCGAATTCTTCTCAGAAGATGGCGCAACCGTTGATGGTGCAAAATGGAGTGAGTTTTTCGATACTGCCTGGGACAAAGAAACACCAAAAGATGAGAGCTATCGCAAAAAAGTCGAAGACGCAATCGCCGATTGGAACGCTATACCACTAGACGAGCGTCAAGCATTCCTTGAAACCGGTGACGCTACGGAGGGGATTCACGAAGACACCGTCAGT
>DEGE01000018.1:3581-9882 GCA_002351365.1 Candidatus Saccharibacteria bacterium UBA2834 | reverse complement strand
CAACGATGATGACGACAATACGCCAAAACCGCCGAAAACCAAAAAAGAACCGTGGTGGAAACGAATTTTTGGTGGCAAGCGCAAAAAACCAGCAGGGGATCAGCCGTCCGATATAACTCCGCCACAAAAACATCGAAACTCCATCAACCGATGACGAAAAAGACCCACCGGCTGAGCCCGACAAACCAAAGCCGACTAGTGAGACTCCATCAAAACCCGACACAGAAACACCAATCCCGCCCGAACAAATCACTGACACTACAGGCGAAGACGATGGCAGTTCGCCGGAAGATGAGGATATTCCGCCAGAGACTTATGAAATTATC
Source organism: Candidatus Saccharibacteria bacterium UBA2834 (assembly GCA_002351365.1). Classification (GTDB taxonomy): domain Bacteria; phylum Patescibacteriota; class Saccharimonadia; order Saccharimonadales; family Saccharimonadaceae; genus UBA2834. The sequence continues at coordinate 9,556 of DEGE01000018.1, read as the reverse complement.
AAAGAAGTCCTCGAAGAAGAAATACCGGCCGAACAACGCGAAGAGGTTGCACGTGCCGTCGAGCAAAAACGTAAACATCTCGGTCAAAGACTCGCAACCGGTGGGCTCATTTTAATACTTGCACTCAGCATGATGAAGCCGCCAATAACCACAATAGATAACCCAGATGCCGCCAGCGTCACGACAACTACTCAGGTCGAACAAAGTTACACAACGACCGAAAGCACCTATATCGAACCGGAAGTTGTTACCGAAGAAGTTACTATCGAAAGCGATGCAGAACAATATCGCCAACTCGCCATTGAACAGCTAATGCAAAATACGGAACTTGGCGGAACAATCGACGTCGCCGAAGGCACGGAATTCTGGGAGTCGCCAGATTACGAATATGGTGGCGCCGACAAACATGGAACTATCGATAATGAGGGACTACGGCCAGAAGGAAGCTATAAAGTCGACCGCCTAGTTGTACTCGATCCGGCAACCGGCGAATATCTTGGCAATTTCTACGTTGGCAATGGCGATAGCGGCTCATTACAAGAATTAGTCCAACAAGTCCAGCAAAATCATACCGGCCCAGTCGAAATACATATTCATTTAAACGACCCCGTCACCAGCTGGTCGGGCGACATCGTATCCAGTTGGAAAGTCGACGAGACACAAACATTCGAAACCGAAACTATTGTTCCGGGTCACTACGAAGATCAAGAGGTTACTCATACCGTCACCACGGAACATGAAGCCACCGGCGAAACCGATGACCTTGGCGATGATGGCGTAGTCGAAATCATGAACGATGATGGTACTACCTCCACGATTTCAATTCGACATGAAGACGGTAGTTTATACCGACCAGGCGAGCAAGTACTCGACTCGGAAGGTCGCGTCCACACCATTCAAAGCATCGAGGTGACCGATGGTGGCCAAACAAAGCGCATTATCTGGGAGAATGTTGCCTGGGATGCCGCAATGCTCGGCCTAGCTGGCACCGGCATCTACTTAGCGCTACGCAAACGCAAAGAAGGTGAGGGCGACGGAGCGGAAACCACCGATGATACGACCACTGAGACCGACACTGCTGCTATTGCAGAAGTCGAAAAGCGTCGCGAAATGATGGAACTTAACGTTGACCAGCTCATCAATATGGTCGACATCTTTACGGAAACCGCCGGTGAACGCGCCGACGAAATTGCCGCCCAAATGGCAGAATATGCCGGCACTGAAGTCACTACGGCCGAGAATCCCGAAAAACAAGATAGCGATCCGAGCATATTCGACGCCATGACCTCACCAGAGCAAACTGTTACTCGTGCACTTCTAGCTAAACGAGACGAGGCCACCCTCAAGCACCTCAGCGAATTACTTGGCATCGATCTCGAAGAATATGCCGACCGCATACTCGGCAATGAAGCAGCCACTAACGAAGCAGAGGAGCAATAACAATGTTCAAGAAAAACCAACAGATTCAACTCTCTGACGGAGTCAACTATTTATACATAGGCACCATCACGGTTGAAGGGCATAATTATCACTTTCTGTCGCCAATGGACGAAGACCGCTACGTTATGGGCGAATTAATCGAGCAGAACGGCAAACGCAGCTTTGCTATCGTCAAAGATCCTAAAATTGCCGAAAAAGTCCAAAAGTATTACGACGAGCATCCAGATTGCCTTCAATAAAAAAATACTGCCTAAATGGCAGTATTTTTTAAATCATGCCCGAAACTATCGCCGCCTCAACCAAGGAAACAATCAAATAGAAAATCGCCGAAATTCCAACTAGCGCCAATGGCACTATCGCCTGAGAATTATCAGCTTTAAAACGAATGATATCAATTAAAGAAATTCCCAACGCAGCCATAGAAATCGCCGGCGCAATAAGCAATGCAGTATGATTGATATCATCCCAACTGCCAGTAACTGTCAAAATAAAATTGAAAAACACCAAAACAACAGTCAAAGTAATCAAAAACATTTGCACAATGCGCATCTTACGTCGCATTTGCTCAACCTGCTTCTTTGTTTTTTGTTTGGCTTTTGTTTTAGTCATAATCTAGGAGATATTTTATCATATTTAAACATAAGCAACAAAATCAACACCATCACAAGTCGCCAAACAGATGTTACAATAATTATTGATGAAGGCGTTATATCGTAGATATCGGCCGCAAACATTGGGAGAGGTAGTTGGACAAAAGCAAATTACCGATGTTTTGGCGCGCTCTATAAAAGAGGACAAAGTTGCCCACGCCTATCTTTTTATCGGACCACGCGGCACTGGTAAAACTTCCGTTGCGCGCATCCTAGCCCACGAAGTAAATGGTTTTAAGTATGAACTTGAAGACGATTACGTCGACATCATCGAAATCGATGCCGCCAGCAATACCGGCGTCGACAATATTCGCGACCTGCGCGAAAAAGCCAATATTGCTCCCACCAAAGGCAAATACAAAGTATATATCATCGATGAAGTGCATATGCTTTCAAAGTCTGCGTTTAATGCTTTATTGAAGACTCTCGAGGAGCCGCCAGAGCACGTCATTTTTATCATGGCAACCACCGAAAAAAATAAAGTCCCGGTCACAATTCTATCGCGTAGCCAAGTTTTCCAGTTCAATCTCGCCGACCCAAGCACCATGCTTGATCACCTCAAGAATATTTGCAAAAAAGAGAAAATCGATATTACCGATGATGCACTCAAAATCGTCGTAAAACGCGGTGGCGGATCGTATCGCGACTCATTATCACTACTCGAGCAAGTCGCTTCACTTAGTGAAAAAACTATAACCGCAGATATTATTACCGACGCACTAGGTCTGCCGCAAGATGAAGCTATCAACCGTCTACTTTTTGCATACAAAAATGGCAACATCGTGGAAGTTCGCGATACGATTGCCGCACTCGAAAATCAAGGCATCAAAGCCGACCTAGTCGCCGGCGAGCTGATCGATGCTATCGTTGATGACCCAGAACCAAGGCTTTTGCCATTACTAGACCGCCTCACCAAAATCGACCCAAGCACCAGCTATGCTAATGTTCGTCTCTTATTGGCGCTCACCGACATCCCGACCATAAATTCCGTAGTTGCTTCGCCGCCACCAAAAATTCAGCTTGCTAACACTCCTATCAGCAAACCAACAATAACAACAGCACCAGAAACAAAACCCGCACAGCAGCCAGAAGAAAAATCCGAGCCAGCACCAGAGCCAAAACCAGAAACCACCACAACACCAGTGCCATCCTCCGAACCGGTCGCTCGAGCCACCAACCTCGATAAAAATGCGTCAGAATCGGAAATTTGGAATAATATTCTCGCCGTCGTCGCCGAACAGGCTCCCCACATCCACGATTGGCTTAAAAGCTCAGACGGCAAAATCGAGGGAAATACTTACAGAATTTACACCCGCAGTGCATTTAAGAAAAAGAACATCGAAAAGAAACGCAATATCATCGCATCGGCCATACCAGAGCAATACCAGCTCGAAATCAGTGAAAAAACCTTAGAGAAAGATTCGGAGTTAGCCGCCATCGCGGACTTAATGGGCGGAGGAGAGGAAGTTGAAATAAATGAGTGACAATAAAACTAAAGAACGCATCACACCACAAGATATCGAGGCAGAAAAATCCCTACTTGGCGCCATTCTTATTAAAGACGACGTGCTAGCAGACGTAACCGAAATCGTTAAGCCACAAGATTTCTACGACGAACGCCACCAGCAAATCTATAACGCCATGTGGTCACTCTACGAACGTCGTCGCCCAGTAGATCTTCTCACCGTCAAAGACGAACTAAAACGCAAAAAAGCTACCGAAAAAGCTGGCGGCACCGCCTATCTTACGGGTCTTGCTAATTACGTTCCAACTGCCGCACACGCCAAAGCTTACGCCGAAATTATCAATGACGCCGCACTGCGTCGTCGATTAATTAGCGCCGCAGCCGAGATTAACGAGCGAGCATACGACACCGAACACGAAGTCGCTGAAGTCGTCGGACTCGCCGAGAAATCCCTCTTCGAGGTTTCCCAGCAAAATATTCGCAGCGACCTGGTTTCAATCAGCGACTTGCTATCTGATACTTTCGATCGCCTGGAAGAACTCAGCGAAAACAAAGGCGCACTCGCCGGATTAAAGACCGGCTACCCAGACCTTGATCGCGTTACGGCCGGCTTACATCGTTCGGATTTAATTATTCTGGCCGCACGTCCTGCTATGGGTAAGACCGCCTTCGCGCTTAATCTCGCCCGCAACGTAGCACAAATCAACAATAAAGCCGTGCTAATTTTCTCGCTTGAGATGGGCAAGGAGCAGCTCGTCAACCGTATTTTGGCCGACATTTCCGGTGTCGCCTCTTTCAAACTTGAAACTGGCGGCTTCGATCAAGATGATTTTGCGCGCCTTTCCGAGGCGATGGCCGATTTATCGCAGCAACCGATCTTTATTGACGATACACCGGGCATGACCATCATGGAGATGCGCACTAAAGCCCGCCGCGTCGCCCACGAACAAGATTTAGGTATGATCGTCGTAGATTACCTGCAGCTTATGTCCGGCTCGTCGCGTCGCGCCATGGATAACCGCGTACAAGAAATTTCCGAAATCTCCCGCGGCCTCAAGCTAATTGCGCGCGAACTTAACGTGCCAGTTATTGCGCTTTCGCAGCTTTCTCGTAGCGTCGAATCACGTGATAGCAAGATTCCAATGCTTTCAGACTTGCGCGAATCCGGTTCTATTGAGCAGGATGCCGATATCGTCTTCTTCCTTTATCGCGAAGATTACTACGACGAGGAAACTGAGCGCCAGAATATTGCCGACCTTATCTTGGCGAAGCATCGCCGTGGCGCCACTGGAAAAATCGAATTCTACTTCGACAAAGAGCGCGTCCGCTTCATGTCGCTTGATAATAAGCACAATTAGTTTGCGTCTAGTTTTAATAAGCCCATTATGCTAATATAAGAGCAGTGAAAAAACGCACAAAACAATCTTTTTTGTATCGCTATCGCTTTATTATTGGCTATACCATTTTGACTTTAGCCTTTTTCTCATTGCTTAGTATTCTGCCAAGTATTGCACCAAATGGCCTCACTAGCGGCGAGATGGAATCCGCTGTTAAAGCTAGCGAAGTCACACCAAGCTTCATTACCGATGGCAAAGTCATTAATTTACCTTATCTACTAATCCAAAAAGCCAGCATCAGCCTACTTGGCCTCTCGCTTTATTCAATTAAATTACCATCAATTATTTTCGCGACGCTTGCAGCATTATTCATCATCTTGTTACTAAACCGTTGGTTTAAATCAGATGTTGCCGTGATTGGTTCAATTTTTACCACACTTTCGACCGCCTTCCTTTTCTTGGCGGGCAACGGTACGCCAACCATTACCTATATTTTCTGGCTAGCACTTATCTTATGGCTAGGCTCAAAGATTGTCGGCAACAAAAATATGCATCCACTCCTAGTCGTATCTTTCGTGATAGCCATAGCTTTGTCATTATATACGCCGCACCTATTCTACGTCGCACTCTGCATTGCAATCGCCGGCGTTATCCATCCACATCTTCGCTTCTCGCTTAAGCAGGTCAAAACTTACCAACTTATTATCAATATAGCCATCAGCATCCTACTTGTAGCACCGCTCATCATCGCCTGCGTACTGCATCACGAAATTATCCCGGAATTACTATTCACTCAAAATGCCAATCTCATGTCGATGGCAGAAAATATTTCTACCGCTTTTGCGCCATTTTTCTCATTTAGTATGGCCTACGACAGTATCTACTTAGCGCCACTCTTTGGGCTTGCAACCGTGGCCCTAATCTTAATTGGCGCCCTGGCATCCGTCGGCAAGCTTTTCACCTCACGCAATACCGTCGTCAGTTTACTCATCATCTTTTCGATTATATTCTCCGGACTCAATCCAGCCATTGCAATCTCTATCGTCGTTCCATTTGCCATTCTGAGTTCCGCCGGCATCGAAT
>DEGE01000018.1:3115-3435 GCA_002351365.1 Candidatus Saccharibacteria bacterium UBA2834 | reverse complement strand
ATATCGAACGAAATCTCGAAAGCGGCTCCGTTCTAATCGTTGAAGAAGACAACGAAAACTACTCCTTTTATAAGTTACTCGAGCGATATAACAGCATCACAGTAATGTCCGAACTACCGGACCGCAACGACCTAACTATTGCCTACTTAGGTAGAACAACCGATAGTGAAGATCTCGAATTACAGAGAGTAATCACATCGCCAAAAAGTCGAAACTCTGATAGACTATACATATACCAAAAAGTTTCTAAAGATAAATCGGGAGAAAACACAGATGGGTCAAGCGATGGACCAAATGAAAATGCTGAATCAGGCACGTAA
>DEGE01000018.1:535-3072 GCA_002351365.1 Candidatus Saccharibacteria bacterium UBA2834 | reverse complement strand
CAAAAAGAACTCAAGAATGAAATCGTAGAAGTCGAAGCTGGCGATGGAGCAGTAGTCATTCAAATTACCGGCGAGCTCAAAATTAAAAAAGTTAGCCTCGATCCAGAAAAAATTGATTTTGACGATATTCCAGAACTCGAACGCTGGATTGAAAGCGCATTCCGCGATGGATATGCCAAAGCTCAGGAAATTGCAACCGACAAGATGAAGCCACTCATGGGCATGCTTGGCGGCGGCTTCGGCATGTAATTAGGCTAAAACTATGCTTCCGGCAGCACTAAACGACGTAATTGAAGCGCTCGGTCGCTTACCTGGCGTCGGCCCTCGCACGGCTGAACGCTATGCCTACTTTTTGCTAAAATCCGACCAAAGCGTTTCGCAAAATATCGCTGCCGCCCTAACGGTCTTGCACGAAAACGTCAAAACTTGCCCCAAAACATTCGCTATCATGGACGCCAGCGAGAAACTGTCGCCACTCTACGACGACCCAGCTCGCGATAAAAGCACGGTCCTAGTTGTCGAAGAGCCACTCGATATTTATGCCATCGAGCACACCAAATCATTCACTGGCACTTATCATGTACTAGGAGGCGCCATTTCACCAATGGACGGCATTACAGCCGATAAGCTCCACATCTCCGAGCTAATCAAACGCGTCGCCGACGACGATGTGAAGGAAATCATCATCGCAACCAATCCGTCCGTAGAAGGGGAGTCCACGGCAGTTTTGCTCGATAAGCTCTTAGGCGAAAAATATCCCGACCTAAAAATCACCCGTCTCGCCCGTGGTTGAGGNNGTGGTTTACCGCTTGGCGTTTCACTCGAATATGCCGATCAAATCACGCTCACATCGGCGCTTAAAAATCGCACCAAAATCTAAAAAACAGAGAAAAAAGTCGGGCTTATGCTTGACTTTTTTGATAAAGTATGCTATAATCAAAATACTATATTTATATATAGCGTACCTCGACAACGCAGCACCCAAAGTCAGGAGGTGAACCATTGGGCGAATTTATTGCCACTTTACTGATGCCACTCTGCGGAGTTGGCCTATGGATTGCTTATTGCTTACTTCTCAAGCATTACTTCGCACATAAGTAATCCCATGTAACTCGTCGACCGGCACCAATACGGAGGTATAAATAAATGACCAGATTCATCATCGGAATCACCATTGCTGCTGGCATAGCATTCTTTCTTATGTCGTTCATCGACTATGCTAAACAGCTCATGAATGATTGGTAAGCACCAATTACACAACTGAATATGCTGCACAAAAATCCCCCGCCGAGCGGGGGATGTGCTATTTCTCGAACTTATCCGCCACGCTATTAATTTTTTGCAATTCAAAACGATACTTTTGCTTCACGTGCGGATATTTTTTGTGGTCCACTTCGCTCAAAAACATATCAAGCGGTCGCACCCACAACGACCCGTCATCATACAATTTTCGATAGATTACCATTTCGCTTTTATCTTCAGAATGTTTCGCAACGCCCTCAACCAAACAGTAATCGCCTTTAAAATGCCGATAAATCCGATTAATATGCAATTTTCTCATACCATTAGTATACAAAAAACTCCCCTCAAGTAGGGGAGTTTAACTTCACGAGCTTACATCTTCGCGTAGTATTCGCTTTTGACTTCACTCGGTAGAGGGAAGCGCAGCGCCAACTCACGCACTTCTTCGCGCATCGCATCAAGCTCCGCTTCGTCGCGCTTACCAGTACACACTTCAGCGGTCTTCTGCATCCAATCGGCAATTTGTACCATTTCGGTCGCACCCAAACCACGCGTCGTAATGGCCGGCGTACCCAAACGCACACCAGATGGCTCAAACGGACGGCGCGTATCATTTGGAATCGAGTTCGCATTCAAAGTCAAGCCAATGCGATCCAGTGCGCGCTCAAACTTCTTGCCATCAATGCCATAAGAATCAATGATATTAATCAATATTAAATGATTCTCCGTGCCATCGCCGATCAGCTTGAAGCCGCGTTCCTTTAATGCATTAGCCAGAGCCTTGGCATTCTCGATAATCTTGGCCGCATAGTCGCGAAATTCCGGCTGTAGCGCCTCATAAAACGCTACTGCCTTGGCCGCAACTATATGCTCCAACGGACCACCTTGTGTGCCTGGAAAAACCGAACGATCAATCAGAGTCGGAATGTTCTCAAGCGAATGCTCAGGCTTTCGTAACGGGCTACCCACGTGTCCCATACTCAAGATCAGACCACCACGCGGACCACGCAAAGTTTTATGGGTTGTCGTAGTCATGACATGGAAGCCATGCTCGAGCGGATTAGGATGCACGCCACCAGCAATTAAGCCAGCCACATGCGCCATATCAGCCATTAACAAACAGCCCGGGATTTCGCGACCAATTTTTGCCACGCGATCAAAATCCGGAATTTTCATGAAGGCAGAGTAGCCAACGAGTATGATTTTTGGTTGATGCTCGCGCGCCAAACGTTCTAACTCATCATAGTCAATGTCACCAGTCTCCAAATTAGTGCCGTAGGCCACAAAGTTATATT
>DEGE01000018.1:0-520 GCA_002351365.1 Candidatus Saccharibacteria bacterium UBA2834 | reverse complement strand
CGGGGGAACCATGTGTTAAATGTCCGCCGTGACCAAGATTCATACCCAGCACCGTGTCACCCGGCTCGAGCCATGCGTTATAAACTGCATTATTGGCCTGTGCGCCAGAATGCGGCTGCACATTGGCGTGATCAGCATGGAACAAGTGACGCGCGCGCTCAATCGCCAAACGTTCCACCGCGTTGACATTCTCCTGTCCGCCGTAATAGCGATAGTCATCGCCAGTCTTTGCGATCGCCTCGTCATCATCGCCATCCAAACCGTCAAAGTTAGGATACCCCTCCGAGTACTTATTAGTAAACACAGATCCCATCGTATCTAGGACCTGACGAGAAACATAATTTTCGCTCGGAATCAGCTCCAAGCCCTCACTTTGACGACGACGTTCGGCCGTGATTAGGTCAAAGATTTTCCTGTCCATCAAAATTCTCCTTTACAAATAAATTTACCGAAAGAGAAAACACTTAAATCATAGATGTATGCTCCAAATGAGCGACTGCTTTACTTATGTTATCCCCCT
>DEGE01000024.1:25336-25715 GCA_002351365.1 Candidatus Saccharibacteria bacterium UBA2834 | reverse complement strand
GGCGCTGAGAGCCGCCATTGCGATGTCGTTTCCATCCAGGATGGCTTGCGCCATTTCTGTAGTGATGATGGCGTCATTGATGCGGTCAATGATGATGTTTTTGACGGCCTGTTCTTGGGCGGGGTCGACAAAGTGGGTTGCAGGGTAGTGCTGGGCGAGTTCGAGGAATTTGGCCTTGAGGTCGCCGAGTTGTTTGCCAACTCGAACGGCTTGGCGCAACTTGTTGCGGTTATACTTGAAGGTCGGATTGACCTTGAAACCGTTATCGAGTACTTTGACGATTGCGTCCTTCTCCTTTCGTGCATTCGTCGGTGTTACCAGTTCGACTGGATTCAGCTGCATTGCCAGGGTGGCAATACGTTTGCATGTTTCTTGCATG
>DEGE01000024.1:18477-25294 GCA_002351365.1 Candidatus Saccharibacteria bacterium UBA2834 | reverse complement strand
CCTTTATTATAGCACATTTTGCTGATTTTTTCAAGTAGAATAGAGATTGCCGTCGAGAAACGATTGACAAAACCCTGCACCCGTCGGTTCGCGCCGGCGGGTTTTTAATGGCGAAAAGTAAAAAATATGGTAAAATAACAGATATCAATAAATAAAAAGAAAGGGCAGTGATGTCAGATCAGTTATATCTAGAAAAAATGCGCCACTCACTGAGCCATATAATGGCCGCGGCGATTAAACATATTTATGCTGGCACCACAACAACAGTCAAATTTGGCGTTGGCCCGGCAATTGATAACGGTTTCTATTATGATGTAGATTTCGGCGATATTAAGGTATCCGAAAGTGATTTAAAGAAAATCGAAAAAGAGATGCGCAAGATTATTGCGCAGAAATTACCGATTACGCGTAGTGAGAAGCCACGCGCGGAGGCTTTGGCCTGGGCGAAAGAGAATGGGCAAGATTATAAGGTTGAATTGATTGAGGATTTGCCGGAAGATGAGGTAATTTCCTTCTATACTTTGGGTGATTTCGAAGATCTATGTAAAGGTCCACACGTCGAAAACACTGGCGAAGTCGGCGTCTTCAAGCTCGAGAAAGTTGCTGGCGCGTATTGGCGCGGCGACGAGAAACGTCAAATGTTGACTCGTATTTACGGCTTAGCTTTCGAAAAACAAGAAGAGCTTGACGAATATCTAAAGCAACAGGAAGAGGCGAAGAAGCGTGACCATCGTAAACTCGGTAAAGAGTTGGGTTTGTTCTGCTTCTCCGACTTGGTTGGTGCTGGTCTTCCGCTCTTTACGCCTCGTGGTACCGTGCTCCGCGATATGTTGGGTGCATTTGCAAATAGTTATCGTGAGCGCTGCGGTTATCAAAAAGTCTGCATTCCGCATATTGCGAGTATTGATCTTTACAAGACTTCTGGTCACTTCGAGAAGTTCCCAGAAATGTTACGCTTTACTAGCTCGGAAAGTGGCGATGAATTGGCTTTGAAACCAGTAAACTGCCCGCACCATAGCCAGATTTTCGCGAGTGTGCCACGCTCATATAAAGAGTTGCCGGTTAAGTTCCTCGAAACGACGATGGTATATCGCGATGAGCGTAAGGGTGAACTAGGCGGCCTTAGTCGCGTGCGTGCTATTACGCAGGATGATTCACACGTATTTTGTACAGAAGAGCAAGTTGGCGATATCTTTGGCGAATTAATTGAATCGGCGAAAGATTTGTATGCCAAGGTTGATATGAAATTGAAATTGCGCTTGTCATTCCGCGATGACGGTGATGGCTATATTGGCACGCCGGAAATGTGGGAAAAGGCGCAAAATTCAATTAAGGAAATGGCCGAAAAATTCCAGATGGATTATTTCATTGGTGAAGGCGAAGCGGCAATGTATGGTCCAAAAATGGACTTTATGGCGGTTGATGCGCTTGGGCGTGAATGGCAGCTTGCCACTGTGCAATTAGATTATGCAATGCCAACGCGCTTTGGCTTGGAATATACCGCTGAAGATGGCACGAAAAAGACGCCGATTATGATCCACTGTGCTTTGATTGGTTCGATTGAGCGCTTTATGAGTGTGTTCATTGAACACACGGCGGGTTGGTTCCCGTTCTGGTGTGCGCCGGAACAGATTCGTATCTTAACGATTAATGATGCGGTAAATGATTATGTCTTGAAGATTCGCGAAGTACTTGATGGTATGGAGTTATCTGAGCCAATTGAGCATAACAAGGTGCGCTATACGGTTGATGATCGTAATGAGAGTCTTGGCAAGAAGATTCGAGAGGCAACCAAGATGAAGATTCCATGCGTCTTAATTGTTGGGCCAAAAGACGCGGAGGCGGAGCAGATTAGCGTTCGGTTGCGCGATAAAGAAGAAACAATTAAGCTAGCCGATTTGGCAAACTACATCAAAAATCTATAAATAAAATCCCCCTTGCGAGGGGGATTTTTGATGTCTATTACGCTTATGCTAAAATTGAACTAAGGTAATATAAAGGGAGCAAAAATGGATTTAGATAATAATCTAAATGAAGAAAAGCCGGCAGAGGTAACGCCAGCGGTGGAGGCGCCGGCAGCAAAGAAGACCGGTAATTTATTTAAAATTCTTTGCGTAGTGCTTGTATTGGTCGTGATTGGTCTTGTGGTTTACATTTGTTTAGATAAAACAAGCTCGAACGATACGGCCTCGAGGGTTGATTCTGGCGAAACAGAAAAATGCGTAACCGCCGCAGAGGACGAAAAAGAAACCAAAGAAATTGCAACTGGCGGCAATGGCTATGTTTATGGCAGAGGTGACACTGTATGGCATGGTACTTATTATGTAACGAAGAGCGGCGATGTGTATTATGAGCCAGCAACTTCATTCTATGCGGGCGAACAATATAATATTACGATTAGTGATGCTGATAACATCGGTGAAAAAGGTACTTATACGCTGAAATATGAAGACTTTGAATCATGGTATGAGTTGGGCAATGATAGCAAAGAGTTTACCTTTGATGGGTATAAGCTCGATCTATCAAATATTGTGACAGTAGTAGAAGCTGAATATGGTCAACAGAAGGTTTTTGCAAGTACGATCTTCATCGATAAGGAAGGTAATGTTAGTACTTTGACGAGTAGTAACCTCTACGAAGGAAAAGTCAGCCTAAAGTTAAATAAGAATGTCGATAGTAATGTTCGTGGTGTTACCAATGCGATTGGTGGCGACGAGGCGCTAACGATTGTTCACTATATGGATGGCAGCTCCAAAGAGGCAGACTATAAGAAATACGGCTTCATAGACTAGCCTATAAAAATCCCCCTTGCGAGGGGGATTTTTTGTTGTATAATATGTTTCGTCGCAGAGATAGCGATGTATTTTTTCGGTTTGACCCATTTTGGTTCAAGAGGAGGAGAAACTATATGGTGAACCGCGATAAGTTGATGCTTCTGGTGGCTACGATATCTGTCGTTTTGGCAGTAGCGGCATTGATGTGGTTTGAGCAATTTCTGTTTTTGGCGTGGACAAGGAGAACGCTGAGTCGCGCCAACTTTAAGCAGCGTTTTTGCTCCGGGCGGTATTTTGACCTGGAGGGGCTTTTGCGCGTATATGGCGTTTCGATGCGTCCGCATGATGTGACGTGCACTCGTTATTACTATGAAGCTTGTCTTGGAAAGCGAATTCGCTTACATATGTTTGCATCCAAGGATGGCTATGTATTGGATAAGATTCAGCGTTTTCGCGATGCAAACTGGCAGTTTACGGATTGGTACGAGGAGTATACGAAGAAAAAGGATCGTGGCGAATTAAAATATCTTGTGGCCGGCATAAGTGATGGCGCGGAAGCGCAAAAGAAGGGGCAACTGCCCGCATTTTATCTGACTGAAGCCGCGATTGAGAAACTATTCGATGAACTGAAAGAAGGCGCAAACTGACATGCTGGCCGGCGTAGGAATTACGCCGGTATTTTTATGGTGTAAAATAAAGTATATGTCTGATATTTTGACGGGATTAAATAAGGCACAAAAAGAGGCCGTGGAGACTTTGACGGGGCCGGTATTAATTTTGGCTGGTGCAGGATCCGGCAAAACGAAGACTTTAACACACCGCATTGCGAATTTGATTGCGAATGGCGTGCAGCCATATGAAATTTTAGCATTAACTTTCACGAATAAGGCGGCACGTGAGATGCGTGAACGTTTGGCGACGTTGCTCGGTATGCCAAATTCGCACGCTTTTATGCCATGGATGGGGACTTTTCACTCAATTTGCGTGAGGATTTTGCGTATTGAAGCCGAGAATGTTGGCTTATCGAAAAATTTTGTAATTTATGACACGGATGATCGCCTAACTCTAATTAAGCGGGCAATGAAAGAGCTGGGCATTAATGATAAAAACCTAAAGCCGAAGGCGTGTGAAGCGGCAATTTCGAAAGCCAAAAATGAGGGGCGCGATCCTGATGAAATGTTGGCGAGTGCGCTTTATCCGCAGCAACAAAAAATCGCAGAGGTTTACGAAAAGTATGAAGATATGCGCAAACATGCCGATGCGGTAGATTTTGATGATTTGCTATTGGAAGTTGCGAGGATGTTTCGTTTGCGGCCGGATTTACGAGCGAAGTGGCAAAGAAAATTTCGTCATATTTTGATCGATGAGTATCAGGATACGAACCATATTCAGTACGAGATGGTAAAGATGCTCGTAAATGACGAGCGTAATATTTGTTGCGTGGGTGATGACTGGCAATCTATTTATTCGTGGCGCGGCGCAGATTTTACGAATATCTTGAATTTTGAGCGTGATTTTCCGGGCGCAAAGGTAATAAAACTCGAGCAGAACTATCGTTCGACGCAGAATATTTTGGATGCGGCTCAGAAAATTATTACGAAGAATACGCAGCGTAGTGATAAGGTGCTTTTTACGAAAGCGGGGCATGGTGCGCCGGTTGAAATTAAGGCTTTGCGTGACGAGAAGGAAGAGGCTGCCTGGGTGGCGCGCATGATTAAAAATAGCGGTCGACCACTAAGTGATTTCGCGGTATTGTATCGTACGAATGCGCAATCGCAGGCCTTCGAGCATGCGTTCGCACAGATGGTAATTCCATATAAGTTGGTGGGTGGGGTGCGCTTTTATGATCGTAAGGAAATTAAAGATATCTTGGCCTACTTGCACTTAATCGTGAATCCATTAGATACGGTTGCCTTGCAACGCGTAGTGAATGTGCCGGCGCGTGGCATCGGTGCGGCGTCTCTCCAGAAGATTCTAAATGGCGGAGATGATAAATTAACCGGTAAAGCGGCGAAAAATTATGAGGAATTTTTGCGGATATTACTGGATTTGCGCAAGGCGCACGCAAATGCGATGCAGCCGGCAGAAATTGTTGAAAAATTGTTGCAAGAAATTGATTACCGCCAGTATTTAAATGATGGCGATAAATTAAAGGCTGAGGAGCGTAATGAAAACATTACAGCCTTGATTGGCGAGGCAGGTGGCTATGCGACTCTGGATGAGTTTTTGGCTGATGCGGCACTGATGTCGTCGGCGGACGAGGATAACGGCGATCATGCTGTAACTTTAATGACACTACATGCTGCCAAAGGTTTGGAATTTCCAGTGGTATTTTTGGTTGGCATGGAAGAGGGGTTGCTGCCACATGTGCGATCAATGGACGAGTCGGCGGAAGATGTTGAGGAAGAGCGCCGCTTGGCTTATGTCGGCATGACGCGCGCCATGCAGCAGTTGTTTTTGACTTATGCGCAATCGCGTTCTGTTTTTGGTGGTCGCAATTATAATTTTCCGTCACGATTCTTGCAGGACCTGGGTTTTAATCCGTACGGTTTGTCGAGTAGTGGCACAATTTCGCGCAACGGTGATGATTTTGGTGACGACGACTTTGGCGAAAGTGATAGTTTTCGCGATAAAGATGGTGATGGTTTTACGGACGGATGGGATTCGGAAGGAAGCGATCCGTTTCCGCCTGATTTGCCGGTTTATTATTAAGATGTTATAATATAGAGTAATCGGCGTTGCCGAGGCTCTTTTTTACTTTTCCTGATTCGCGCAAGAAAGAGGAGGTGGTCTTTTTGAGTACGATGTACGATAAAGTGAGAGACTATTTGAAGGGAGTGGATGAGAAAATCATCTTGAAGGCCTTACAGGATGGTCTCGATGGAGGCTGTTACTACGATTATCTACAAGAAATCTACTTCGCTTTGCCAAAAGATTGTCCACTACGTGACAGTTATGAACTGGCCCTAGATGGCGTGCGTAGGCAGCTTGACGCGGACGTGTGGTCTAGTGCTAATGCGACGCGATTCCAGATTGCTTATGCGGAAATTTTTGCAAAGCAACATGCCTTAATCCAGCAGCTACTGACGCCAATTCGGGATGGCTTGACGGATGAGGATTTGCGCTCGGTTTGTTTGGCGCAGCTACGTTTTATCCGAGCGTTGCTGTATCGCCAGAAGCTGCACTTGGGAGCAATTATGTTTTGGACGCCGACGCAGCTTTTGCTGAACGACAAAATATCGTCTTCTCGAGAGTACAGTGCAATGGTGGTGGCGCACGATAAGTTGGCGCATGATGTTGAGATGATTTGGGAAAAGTAAATTAATTAATGCTATAACCCCCTGAAGTTGCGCGGACTTCGGGGGTGCTTTTTTGTCTGGTTGACTTTGTATAGTTTTTATGCTATAGTTTTGCTGTTTGGTACTTTTTGTGTGCCAAATGTTCTGCAACTTAGTTTTTCCAAACTTGAACATTGGAGGTGAGTGTTTAGATGGAAAACAAAGTTTTTATGAGCGGAGTGAACTTCGCTCGCGCAGTTACAGCACGCTTAAACTCTCTGGATGGGCTGGGCCTGATGGGATACTCGGTCGTAATGGAGAATGTGGTTTCCCCGTTGATCCGCATGCTTCATAACCATGCATCAGTAGTGATGGTCGATGGTAGAGAAGTCGATTTGCTCCATGATGGCTTGGACGATGAAACTTACGTGGTTTCGGTCTTTAAGGCTCAGGTCGTGATTTTGCGAATGCGCGAAATCAACCGTCTTTTGAACGACATTGCGGATGGCGAAAAATATCATGCCAGGCGGACTGGCGATGAGTTGGTTATTGCGGCCGTCTGCAAGGACGAAACCAATACAAACGATGGTATGAACGGCGCAGTGGACGAAGAAGCAACTCTGGCCGAACATCTAATTGATCTTTATGACGAGCTGGAAGGGGGAATGCCGGACGAATTCGGGCGCTACATGCATATTATGCTGAAAATTGCGCGCGAAGCGGTCGATAATCTCGTGGTTCGTCTCGAGGAGATCGACGAGTTAA
>DEGE01000024.1:11187-18459 GCA_002351365.1 Candidatus Saccharibacteria bacterium UBA2834 | reverse complement strand
TGATTTGTGGCAGAGAGCCATGGCTGTGCGCGACGATGCGACTGACCATATTCTTGAATTGCGTGAATTGCATCCGGAGTGGATGGATATGAGGTGTAATGGCGACTGCGCCAGTTGCGATTACTTTGACCCCACCGGTGGATGGAACGATTCCGACGAAGATGAGGATTCGAGCGAAGATTAACTGCGTAAAATTTGACCCTGGTCAGAGCGACCGGGGTCTTTTTCTTGACTTATTTCGCGTAGTATGGTATAAATGAAAGGCTAGCAAAACTCTCACAGAGAGGAGCTAAGCCCTTTTTCATTCACTCTTTTTTCTGTCATGCGAGACTAAAGGAGGTGTATTTTACATGACAAGCAATGAGATTACTTTAAAGCTGTACACAGCGAGAACCCTGATGGACCTGTATGAACAGTGGTTCCTGAGCGGCAACGTGACGGCCCTGGCGAACCTGCACAACCTGGTAGCGAAACCTGTCCTGAAGGAATTGGCCGACCAGTCCGACGACTTCGATTTTGTACAGAAGCTGGATTTTGAGTGCGAGGTGCATCGTTCGATGCTGTGCTGTCGGTTGTTTGGAAACATGAATGTCGCGAGTCACATGATGGCGCATTCGGCTGCGGCGGGCGATGATCATTTCGCCTCTTTGATTCTGGACCGGCGCGAGCGTACCGTCCTGGATATGGTGGCCGATTCCCTGTTGCTCGAAGAGGATTTGTTCGAGCTTGCGCCTGAGACCTTTGCGCGCTTGCTTCGCGTGATGAATCATGAGCTGGGCGCCGTTTACCACAATGTCGTTGTCCAGCTTGGGTCATTCAGGACGCATCTGGCTGAGCTGGAGAACTCCGACGAGTATTCGGTTGACGAGGACGCTGTGGCGGAGTTTGAAGACTTTGCCGAAGAGGCGGCTGATGCGCTGAATGAACTCCGTGCTTGGTTCGAGGCGCATCACGATGTGGATCCGGGCGACGAATTCATCAAGCAGGCGGAAGCGGAAGACAAGAAGAAGTCTCCCGACGGCGGTCTGCGCATCGGCGTAGGTATCCTGGGCGGCCCTGGTTTGGGTGATTTGCTCGAAATGTTGGGCAATATCGTCGGTGGCGACGACGAGCCTGACTCTGATGGGCCCGACGAAGAGCCGGAGCGCAAAAACTAACCCACGGTTTTAGTTTCTTGTAAAGAGAGGAAAGCCTCGGACTTAGTCCGGGGCTTTTTCATGGCTTGCGAACAGGGGCGGGATGTGGTATAATTCTGATAATATTAACTCAGCAAGAGACTAGTTAGAAAATAATGTGCTCTTGCTTTAACCAAAGGAGTGTTCATGCGAGAATACGAACTAACCGTACTCGTTCATCCAGATTTGGAGATGAATCTTGAGGCGGCTACCGACAAAGTCAAGGCTCTGATTGAGTCCAATGACGGCAAGATTACCAAGGAAAACAACGAAGGTAAGAAAAAACTTGCTTATCAGATTAAAGGCCAAGACTTTGCAGTTTATTATTACTACGAATTGGAACTTCCTGCACAAGCACCAAGCAAAATTTCATCAGTACTCAATATTACTGACGAAGTTATTCGCTACTTGCTCGTAGCAAAAGATCCACGTCGTGAAAAGATTTTGGCTCAACGCCAAGAGCGCAAAGCGCAAGAAGAAACAGCAGCAAAAGAGGAGGAATAGTATATGGCGCGCGGTTTTAGCAAAGCAATCATCATGGGCAATTTAACCCGTGATCCAGAGCTACGTAGCACACCAAGTGGTGCACAGGTTTGTAGCTTTACGGTCGCAGTAAATCGTAATTACAAAGATAGCTCGGGCTCACAACAAGAGCAGGTTTCGTTTATTGACTGCTCGGCGTGGGGAAAGAGCGGCGAAATTATCGCGCAATATGCTAAGAAGGGTAGCGGAATTATGGTTTCCGGTCGTCTTGATCAGCGTAGCTGGGAAGACAAGGAAGGCCAGAAGCGCTCCCGTGTCGAAATTAATGTCGAGGACTTCAATTTCATCGGCGGCGGAAACGGCGGTGAAGGTGGTTCTTATTCTGGTGGTAGCAGCAAATCCGCCAGCGCAGCACAAGATGTTGCTCCAGACGACATTAGTGACGAGCCAATTGATTTAAGTGAAATTCCATTTTAGAAAGGTAAAATATGAAACGTTACAAGAACGATCCAAATATGTATTTTGATTACCGTGACGTCAAAACGCTTCAGCGCTATGTTGACGCCTATGGTCGCATTGAGCCAACCGCAAAGACTGGTCTCTCTGCTAAACAACAACGCCAGTTGGCTGTTGCCGTGAAGCGTGCGCGCCATCTAGCATTAATGCCATTTGTAGCATCGGCATAGAAAGTCGGGGGTAAAATGTACGGACCTACAGATTTAAAGAAAAACACCCTGATTACGCTCGATGGTCAACCATACAAGGTGGTCGAGTATTCACAAAAAGTGATGGGCCGCGGTGGTAGCATCGTAAACGTCAAGGTAAAGAACTTGGTTACTGGCGCATTATTGCCAAAGACCTTTAAAGGACAGGAAAAGATTGAGCCAGCCGAAGTGTCAAACCAAACCGCCCAGTATCTTTATAACGACGGCGAGAAGTTCTACTTCATGAATCCAGAAACCTTCGTGCAATACGAATTGAACGCTGACCTTGTTGGTGATTCAAAGGACTTCATGAAGGAAGGCGAGAACTTTGATATTCAGTTCTACAACGACGCGCCAATTAACTTGGTATTGCCAAAGAATGTTTGGTTGAAGGTTGATTATACCGAAAGCGTAGTGAAGGGCGATACGACGTCTTCTGTTCAGAAAGATGCAAAGCTTGAAACTGGTGTTACGATTAAAGTTCCAGCTTTCATTAAGACTGATGATGTAATTTCAGTCGATACGGAAACTTACGCTTATCGCGAACGTCAAAAATAGGATAAAATACCTTGGAAAAGGCAAATAACGCAAAGTCGCACAATAATGGCCAGGAGCAGATCCTGGTCATTATTGGACCGACGGGTAGTGGAAAGACAGGACTCGCAATTGAAGTTGCGCGCGAGTTAGCAAAACTACGTGGCGTGAATATCGCTGCGGAGGTGATTTCTGCTGATTCACGCGCAATTTACAAGGGTATGGATATTGGTACTGCAAAACCGATGCCGGACGAGATGCAGGGTATTCCGCATTGGGGAATTGATTTGGTAGAGCCAAATGATCGTTTTACGGTGGTGGACTTCCAGAAATATGCGCGCGAGAAAATAGCCGAGATACAAAAACGGGGCAGGTTGCCGATTATCGCTGGAGGGACTGGGCTATATGTGGATGCACTTGTTTACGACTATCATTTTACAAATGATGTGAAAAAAACTTGTTCAGACCGTTCAGAAATGTGTGCAAATTTTGTACTCGTTGGACTCAAATGGCCGCGGGATGTGCTCAAAGCGCGCTTGCTGGAAAGGTCGTATAAATTATTTGCTCAGGATATTGAGGATGAATGCTTGCGCATGGTTGAGCAATATGGTTGGGATAGCCAGGCAATGAAGTCTGATATTTATCCGATTGTCTGGGAGATGATGCGGGGAAATATTAGTCGGGAAGAGGCCATTCGTTTGAATGCGACGGATGACTGGCATTTGGCGAAGCGGCAGCTAACTTGGTTCAAGCGCAATAAGAATATTAATTGGCTTGAACTCGCCGCAGCGAAAGATTGGATATTAAAATATTATTCAAAAAATTAATTTATTCTTTTTGTGATAAAATTATATTAAGATGAGCAAAGAGAATAATACAATGCCACTAGAAAAATTATTTGGCTCAAAGACTAGGGCGAAGCTCTTGGCGCTATTCTTTGATAACCCAGATAAAAATTACTATGTGCGGGAAATTACTAGGGTAATTGGTGAACAGATTAACTCTGTGCGGCGAGAGCTGACTAATTTAAGTACTCTGGGTTTGGTAAAAACTGAGAACTACGAAAATAAACTTTATTACTCGGCAAACATGAAGCATCCATTTGCGAAGCCGATGACCGAGATTTTTTCAAAGAAAATTGGTTCTGTGGAGGATGTTGAGGTTGTGCGTGATGTTTGGGCCGACTATATTAGGCCGGTAGCAAACCTTATTGACGCCGTGCTAGTAACAAATCGTTTAGTTGGACAAGATGGTATCGATTTGTTGATTATTGGTAACGACGAGGCGCGTAAGTTGACGCGTTGGGCTGAGGTAGTAGAAAAGCGTGAAGGTAAGCCTCTGAATTATGTAATCCTTTCGAAAGAAGAATACATTTACCGTAAAAGTGTGCGCGATCGTTTCTTGCGTAACGTGATGCAGCTTCAAGTTAGCGAACGCTACGATCCAAATAATATATTATAGTTAGACGTGGGCAGAAGAGGAGTGAATTATGTTTGATATTGAATTAAAAAATTCGAACGAAATGACGATTCGAGCTAAGGAAAAGGTCGTAAATGTCAATGTCGCACAATCAAAGATTGATGCAGGCTTGGCGGTAGGTGAGCTTGAGGGGGCGGGCGAATATGAGATTGGCGATATTGTGGTAAATGCCACCGACACCAAAGAAGGCGGCGTGATGTATCGCATTGATGTTGATGGCATTAAGATTGGTTTGGTTGGTTCTGGGGTAAAGACCGAGGAGCTGGACGAGCTTGGCCCAATCGATATCTTGGGTACCGCTGATGCGAAAGTAGTCTCAATTGTAGAGCCAAAAATTGTGATTCCAATGGGGAATATGGACTTTTCAGAAGTAAAAGCGAGCGTAAAGGTGGAGAAAAAATTAAAAATTAAGAATGCAAACTCTTTGCCGACAACACTTGAGGTATATAAGCTCGACTAAGGGCGGTCTTATCTCTTGCAAAATAAGGGATTATAAGATATAATAGAGCATAGTTTTAAGAAATAACAGAGAATAATAATATGGCAGTATGTGAAATTACCGGTAAAGGCAAGATGTATGGCCACAATGTGAGCTTTTCTCAGCATAAGACTCGCAAGGTTTTTAAGCCAAACATCCAAAAGCGTACTTTTATGGTGGATGGCCGCAAGGTTAAGTTGAACGTTTCAACTTCCGCTCTTCGTACGCTCCGCAAAAAAGGTCTGATTAAGTAAGTATTAAGCAGATTTTGGTATAATAAGGTAATGGATATCCCTTACCTTATTTTTGTGTTTGTAGTAACGGTATTCTCGATGGTACTACACGAATTGGCGCATGGTTTTACGGCGTACAAATTGGGTGATGATACGGCGAAGAATGATGGGCGCTTATCTTTGAATCCACTTAAGCATATTGATCCGTTTATGACAATTATTATACCGTTGGTACTGGCAATTTCCGGTATGCCAGTATTCGGTGGCGCCAAGCCGGTGCCGGTTGATTCACGAAAGGTTAAGGGCGGAGAATGGGGGTTTGCTTTAGTGGCGTTTGCGGGGCCGTTTACTAATTTAGTTTTAGCTTTTATCTTTTTCCTATTATTTGCCTGGACGGGTGGAACTGGCCTGTTGGGCACTTTTCTTTCGACCGGTGTAATGGTGAATTTGGGCTTTTGTCTATTTAATATTTTGCCGATTCCACCATTAGATGGTTCGAGGATTCTATATGCTTTAGCGCCAGAGGCAATTAAGAACATGATGCGGGCAATGGAGCGCTACGGCATTATTATTATCTATATGCTTCTATTACTATGTGGTGGGTTGTTTAGTAACTATATGCTGACTGCTGCGAACGGAATTCTGACGGCATTCCAGTGGATTATCGGCGGTTAGTGTCGAACGACTAGTTGTGATATAATAAAAGTGTCCTAAGTAAGTGCATGATTTTCCTGAATAATCATGTTTTAGGGAATTTGACATCTTGAAGCCGTGGTTTCGAGATGAGAGAGTTTACCCACCGTGTTCTTATCACGGGAAAACGATACTTACTTAGGATTTTTTGATGTCTCAAAATAAGCTTAAGCTACATGTTATAATATAGTGTAGATGAAACAGCGAATTCGGGTGACGGCGATTTGTGAACGGGGTGGCAAAATCCTGCTTTTAAAGAGAGCGGCTGGGCGCGTGGAGGGTATGAATAATTATGAACTCCCGACTGGCAAGATTATTTTTGGTGAGCAACCCGATGAGGCGATGGCTCGAATTATTTACGAGAACTTGGCGGTACAGACGCAGGAATTATTGCTAGAGGATGTGGTAACCTTTACGAATCTTGAATATTCATCCGAGATGGCAAACCTATTCATTGTTTATAGGGTAATATTTGATGAAAATGTTGAAGTTAAGCTGACGAACGAACGTCATGTGGCGTATAATTGGTGCGAATTAAGTGAGGCGACAGATTTAGCGCTAGACGAAGCATCTGGCATGGTGCTGCAAATTACGCAAAATAAACAAAATGCGCCAGTGGCGATACGCCGAACTGCTGAGCCGGGTGAAGGTAATTTGACGGCAAGCGGCGTCGTGACGATTTATACAGATGGTGGTAGTCGTGGTAATCCTGGGCCAAGTGGTCTTGGTTATTATATTATCGATCAGGATGGCAAGGAAATTAAGCGTGGTGGCGAATTCTTGGGTATGTCGAATAGTCGCTTAGCTGAATATTATGGCCTAAAAGAGGGGATTGAGCAGGCGATTGAACTGGGGTATAAGAAGGTAAACTTCAAGAGCGACTGTCTGATGATGGTAAACCAGATGAACGGTATCTACCAGGTAAAAAATAAGGACTTGATGCAGGTACACACGGATATTTTGAAATTANNGAGAAGCTGGATTCGTTTAGCTTTACGCATGTGCCGCGCAGTATGAACGAAGAGGCGGATGCAGAAGTTAATAAGGTTATTGATTTGTATACCCAAAGAGGGGAATATTAATTAGCACTTAGCATAGGCGGATTGCTAATTTTGGAATTTTGTGTTATGATGTTGTCAAGCTCGTCAAAGTAGCCGCTGGCTTGTAATATAGCGAGAGGAAAGTCCGGGCAGCACAGGATACGATAGTTGCTAACGGCAACCGCCCGTAAGGGTAGGAACAGTGCCACAGAAACAATACCGCCAGGGCTTCGGCTTTGGTAAGGGTGAAAAGAGTGGGGTAAGAGCCTACAGGCGTTGATGGTGACATTGGCGTGAGGTAAACTCTATCGGCTGCAAGGAGGCCTAGATACCGTGATCCGCGGATGGCCGCTCACCGCTAGATCTCGTGAGCAATCGCGAGGCTAGATAGATGGCTACAGCTCTAGCTTGCTAGAGCACAGAACCCGGCTTATGGGCGAGCTTATTGTGATA
>DEGE01000024.1:9958-11143 GCA_002351365.1 Candidatus Saccharibacteria bacterium UBA2834 | reverse complement strand
TATGTCTTTGAGATGAAAGTATCACTTTTTTGTTATGGCAGCCGATTGATTACGACGGTATTGTTGTCTTTATCGAAATAATATTCGAAATGATATTCATTCTCTTCGTCGCGAATATCAAAGCGATATTTATTTGTGCCAGTACCGGATATCTTGAGTATATATCCTTCGTCGCTTGGAATTATCTCGACGGAGCCTTTACCGCTTTCGGATGACCAATAAGATACGTACGGCTCGCCAACAAGGGTGATGTTGTTCTCTGAAAACACGGTATTGTTGCGGATTTCGTATGGTGCGGTGGAATTAATTACCATGAATAGATAAATAATTGCGATAACTATAGTAATAACAGATGCGGTGATGCGTGGCTTTTTATCTTTAAAAATGAAGATGATGAAGATAGGGATAGTTATGAAGCAATAAATGATTGAAACTAGATGATTCGGGAAATGTTCGATTGTATTAAATATATAACCAATACCGGTTGTGGCGAGTAGGGAGGTCATCGCCGATAAAATGACGCCGGAGTACCATTTGTCTTTTTTCATATACCAGCCAATAAATGCGGCAGGAAAAGTCAAGAGAGTTACTTTAAACCAGAAAGGATAATAGCCGAACAGGCCCCAGCCCATGCCATTAAATGGAACCTGGATAAAATAGACGAGCGGTTGGGAGATGAGGAAGAAAACGAAAGTTTTAAGGGCGGCCTCGAGGGGCTTCTCGCAGTTGACGATAATTAAGATGGCCGGAAGAACCCACCATTCCATTGTGACGGCTATGTCATGAAAAGAATTGCCGTCTGGTACTAACATTGCCATGAGTGCAGTGTAGATGCCCATAATAACAGCGAAGACGATAAGTTTTGGCCAAGTGAGATTAATGCCTCCAAATAGTTTTTGCAAGAATTTCTTCATATTCATATTATATATGGTTAACGCAAAAATACCCCATGAAGGTGGGGTATTTTTTGAAGATGAATCTGTATTATTTGACGCTTTCGCAGATAGCAGCGAAGGCTTTTGGATCGTTGACGGCGAGTTCGGCAAGAACTTTGCGGTCGAGTTCGATACCTTTGGTCTTCATCCCGTTAATCAAAGTGCTGTAGTTGAGACCATTCTCGTGTGCAGCGTTGTTGATGCGGGTGATCCAGAGACTGCGGAGATCGCGTTTGCGATTGCGGCGGTC
>DEGE01000024.1:9148-9939 GCA_002351365.1 Candidatus Saccharibacteria bacterium UBA2834 | reverse complement strand
TGAGACTTGATAACACCTTGCTTCGCGAGACGATAGCTGCGAGTGCGATAGTGTTGCATGCCTTTAGCGGCTTTTAGGATCTTTTTGTGCTTGGCGCGTGCGGCAACTCCTCGTTTAACTCTCATGATTAGGCTCCTAATGCGGTCTTAATGTTTTTAGCAATTTTGCCTTTAACGACAGCAGGAGTCTTCATGTTGCGTTTGCGGGCTTTAGATTTCTTGGCAAGAATGTGGTTGCCGAAGGCACGTTCGCGGACAATTTTACCAGTGGTGGTAATTTTGACGCGCTTAGCGGTGCCCTTATGGGTTTTGAGTTTTGGCATTTGATTACCTTTCCTACTTTAGTTGATAGAGTAACGCTTTGGGGTGTAGGGAACCGGTGGGCGTTAGTGCGACCTTATTTATGGCGAACCGTAAAGATAAGGTTGCGGCCGCTCATTTGCGATTTGCCGTCAACGACGACTTGATCGCCAAGCTTCTCGACGATTTTGTTCATGAGTTCGGTGCCGATTTCTTTGTGGGCCATTTCGCGGCCGCGAAAGATAATCATTACTTTGACACGATCGCCATCTTCGAGCAGTTCGATGATTTTGCGGCATTTAATATTGAGGTCATTTTCCCCAATTTTCAAACCAAGTCTGATTTGTTTAAGCTCGCTGCTTTTGGCATTTTTCTTGGCGCGGCTTTGTTCTTTCATCTTTTGGTATTGGTATTTACCCCAATCGATGATTTTGACAACTGGCGGGTTTGCGTTTGGCGAAATCTCGACCAGGTCCAAACCGGCGTCGCGTG
>DEGE01000024.1:0-9034 GCA_002351365.1 Candidatus Saccharibacteria bacterium UBA2834 | reverse complement strand
TGTTGTTACTGATGGCTTTGCTCCTTAAAAAATTAGACTTGTTATGCAATAGATTATACTAAAAAGTCCGAAAAAACACAAGGGGTAGAACAGGGGAGATTAGAATTGAGCGCGATATTGTAGCGACTCGGCAATATGAGGTTCGTCGATATGGGCAGAATCTTCTAAATCTGCGATGGTTTGGGCGACTTTGATAGTCTTAAAATAGCTGCGCGCAGAGAGATGAAGTTTATCGGCGGCGTCGTCGAGTAATAATTTGGCGCTTGGGGAGATGGTGGCGACGCGGNNCGAGCTGAGCGGAGCCAATAGTTGCATTGTGGATGGTTGGGGTATGATAACGCTTGGCTTGACGTTGGAGTGCGATTCCGATTTGTTTTTTAGCACTAGCATGTTCGATAGTGCTAG
Organism: Candidatus Saccharibacteria bacterium UBA2834; assembly: GCA_002351365.1. Lineage (GTDB taxonomy): Bacteria > Patescibacteriota > Saccharimonadia > Saccharimonadales > Saccharimonadaceae > UBA2834. Next base: position 8,629 of record DEGE01000024.1, on the reverse strand, counting down.
ATGTTGTATTTTTTAATAAAACGGAGGTTTCGATGGGGTTTAGCATGAGCGTCATATCTATACGGTCAACGATTGGGCCGGAAAGTTTCTTGCGGTAGTTTTGGATCGCGGATGGGCTGCAGGTGCAGGCCTTGTGTGATGAGCCGAGATAACCACAAGGGCATGGATTCATGGCGGCGATGAGGATAAAATCGCTTGGATAAATAATTTTACGACCGAGGTGATTGAGGTTGATTTGTTTAGTCTCGAGCGGTGTCCGCAGCGCTTCAATGATTTGGCGTGAGAATTCCGGGAATTCGTCCATGAATAAGATGCCATTATGGGCAAGCGAAAGTTCTCCCGGTTGTAGAGTGAGGTTACTGCCGAGGAAATTACTGAGGCTAATGGTGTGATGTGGTGATTGAAAGGGGCGCGTAGTTTGCAGGGGCGCATCGGCCGATATTAATGAATGTATTTTCGTAATATCGATAAGCTCTTGAAGGGTAGGCGGCGGCAAAAGGGCGCGGGCGGCTTGGGCGAGCATGGTTTTGCCTACGCCGGGTGGCCCGGATAATAGAAGATTATGATGGCCGGCCATGGCGATAATGATGGCGCGTTTTGCTTGCGACTGTCCTACGATATCGTCTAGAATAACATGCTCATGCTTATCTTTTTCTGTATTTTTTACATTTTCTTTTAGGGGTAAAATATCGGCAATTGATTTGAGCGAAAGTCATAATTCTCGTAAAGTTTTGACGGGATAAATGTTCAAATCGCGGGCGACTAGCTGCGCCTGAGGTGAATTGGCGGCCGGGATATAGATTTGTTTAATGCCATTTCGCCGGAATGTTTCCAGGGCATTAATGATACCTTTTACGGGTCTAATTTCGCCGCTGAGAGCGAGTTCGCCGATAAATGCCTTGTTGTCTAGGTTTGATTGTAAAAGTTGGTTTGATGAAGAAAGAATAGAGATGGCGATAGGTAGATCTAGCTGTGTGCCGGTTTTATGGAGTTCAGCTGGGGCTAAGTTAACTGTTATCTTATGGGGCGGAAAAGTGAATAGGGAATTTGTGATGGCGGATCTGATGCGTTGACGACTCTCGTCGATGGCGCGGTTTGGGAGGCCGACGATACTGAAAGAGGGGAGGCCGCGATTCATGTCGCATTCGACGGCTACGAGGTGGCCATCAAAGCCGTAAGGGATAGCTGAATATACTTTTGAGGTTGGCATAGCATCAATATAAGGGGTGCAAGATTGATTTTAAAGCGTGAGTATGATAAAATTTTGGTAGTTGGGGCTGACAAAGCTTAGACGGATTATTAACAACATGTATGCGAGTCGATTTGTACCGTAAGTACAGTTCATAAATGCAGAAAAAACTGCTAGTAAGCACGTGGCTTTCATGCCAGCTTACGCTTTGGCCTAATTAGTTAGACCTGTCTCTACTCTCGAGATACCATAGCGGGTAGGGGTATCATAGATATGGTATTAAGGCGATTTCTGTGACAAGGAATTGCACGAAAATTCTGTCATGGCTTCAGACCAGTTTTGTCTATTCCAGCTGATTTGTCTCTGCCAAGATGAAAGAACAGACTATGCTCGTAGATTACATGATTGGAGATTTTTCGGACCCGGAGGCAGTATCCGGCAGCTCCACCACTGTTTTATTATTTTTTACAACATGCTTGTGGATAAAATGAACGACCAACCGGTCGTTTTTTTTGATGTCTGCGGCGATTGCTTAGTGGGGGAGACAAAAAAGAAGAAGATCCGGTAACTGCGAGGAAAACCGGATCTTCAGTGTGGAGTGTGGAGTTATATTTTGGAATCGATTTTTGTTTTTGGCTTTTGTATAAGAATTTTATTCAAAAGCTAACCTTATAATAGTTGTTCAAAATGCTTGTGTCAATAGATTTTTGTTGTAATATTTACAACGAAAATCTATCTGTAAATCAGGGGTGGGTGATTTTTTGTGGATGTGCAAATTATTTGAAAATTGTGATTTTAAGGGGTGAAAACGGATCTTTGTTTAATGTTGTAAAAGTTACAACATGCTGGATACGCGATATCAACAGATAGGGCGGAGCGCTTTGTTGTAAAAAATACATCAATATAATGAACAACTAAATTATTGACTTTTGGGCGATGATTTGATATAGTCAGATTGTGCATTGATAAAAACAAAAACGCACAAAATAAAAACAAACATACAAACAGTGGAGAAACGAATGATTAGAACTTAGAAGGTTACGTAATTTGGCGTCGCCATAGCTTATTTCTAGCCATAAATTACACTTCTAGGAGTAAGCTAAGCTCCGCCAAATATTGCAGCGATGCAATGAGCGTAGAGCGCGTATTTGATCAAAATCAGCTAGCACATTAGATACCCAAAACAGAGCAGATTGGATTAAATGCAAGGATGTGCCTCTCTATATGAGAGGCGGTCAATAAAGCTCAAGTAGAGGATTAAAGCTTGTGGCATATAGTAATGTATTTTTTTAGCCAGATAAGCCCCCTCTACTTTGAGCCCAGGTTATGACAATTTATTTGGCCTGGTTTTTGTCTCTTGTGGGGAACTTCGACCTTGTACATTTTGTTGCCAATTAAGGCAAAAGAGGAGGTCAGGAGCAGTTAGCAGATTTTAGATCGTCGATTCGCTATGTAGTCGAAATGAGTTTTGTGGAGTTTTTCGTTTTGACGATGTAGGGGATGAGGCGTGGTTTTCAGGCGCGCGTAGTGACGATTTTGCTTAAGCTTGCATGCTATAATATTTGCATGGGAAAAGCTTGGGATAAAGTTTTGTTGGCTTGTGACGCAATAGCGGGAGTTCTTTTGCTGGGGATGATGTTCTTTACGTCACCGAGTGGGGTGGGGCCACTAGGGATTTTGCTTTTCTTAATAGCCGCATATGTGCTATTTCTTGGGCTTGCAGTTTTTGGCTGCAGGCTATTTTTTAGGTTTCGGGCTTATTTAAACAAGGTGCACGCGAATGGTATTGAGCGTAAAAGTTATTACTACGGCGCGGCGGTGGCAATCGCGCCGATGGTGTTGTTGGTTTGCTCGTCATTGGGCGGCATTACGATACTAGAAATTATCTTAGTTTTGTTGGCGGAAATCGTGTTGTGTTTCCTTATTGTCCACGACATTCTATGATATAATAATGCTTATGGATAACTCTGGCGCAGCTAAAGGGGAGAGTTCGAACGAAAAATCAGCTGCCGCTAATCCTTTTGAGGGTGGCGTAGTTGATAATTTTGGCGCTTTTTTGAGTGAGCGGCCAGATTTGAAGCCAGAGGGCATGGAAATGCCGAATATGGGCGTGGAAACTTCGACGTCGGCCGAAAAGAACGAGGCGATGAGCGAAGCGTTGCCACCGATGGCAAAGCCGCAGCCACCCGTACAAGACCCGGTCAAAAAAACCGATGATGCTCAGGCGAATAGCCCAGAGATGCAAGCCCTAATCGACACGCCAGTACCGCGCGACGCGGAGCGTTTACCGAAAGCTTACATGGATAATGTAGTGCGAATTATTGAAAAAAATAAAAAAGATCCGCATCAATTGGTGACGGATTTGGATATTGCGCGGTGGGATTTGATGAAAAAAGCTTTTAACCGAAATCGGGGTGACGGTAAATAGATATGGGTGCGACGATTGTTGAATTTTTGGCAATGATAGCCGTAATAGTAGTCATTCTTGTGATTATTTGGAAGATTTTTGCGGGCGCAAAGCGCGATCGTAAAAATTATGAGCGTTCATTAAAGATGGTGCCAATGTTGATTCATTTGCCGCCTAGTACAGATGATATTCAGGGCGGAGGACGCGACGAGCGTGATGTGAATGATGAGCAGATTTCCGAAGCGCAGGTCATGTACAGCATTGTTTCTTCAACGCTAACTAAAGGATTGAAGAGTAAGCTGTATGGTCAGCGTCATATTAGTTTTGAAATCGTGGCGCACAATGGTTTTATTAAGTACTACGTTGTGGCGCCAGCAGTATTAACTGACACTTTGCAACAGGCAATCACGGCAGCCTATCCGACCGCGCGACTCGAAGAGGTGGCAGACCCAAATTTCTTTAGCGAAGTCGGTAAGATTGATGCGGTGGCAGGCGGTGAACTGCGTATGAAAGAGGACTACTACTATCCGATTGCGACCTATCAAGACTCGAAGCGTGATGCGAGCCTAGGTCTTATTAATGCACTGTCCGTAGCAAAGAAGGGTGATGGTGTAGGCATACAAATTATGTTCCGGCCGACCGATGGTAGCTGGGTACAAAAATCGTTACAGCGAGTACAAAATATTCGCGATGGGAAAAAGGCTAGAAATCAAGCGAACAATCTTTTGGGTCGTGCTGTGTATGGTGCGGGCAATTTAGTTGGTGATGTAGCGCAGGCGTTATGGCAACCGCCAGAAGAGCATGAGCGATACAAAGATTCTGAGAAGATTTTGACGAATNNGATCTAGAACAGGAAGAGATTCAGCGTATTGAAGAAAAGACAAAATATCCTGGCTTTGAAGTTCTAATACGTATTTGCGCAAGCTGTGATTCAAAGCAACGATCGGAAGGCTTATTGCAGAACGTCGTATCGATTTTTTCGCAGTTCGACTTGCAGAATTATAACGGTTTTCGCTATGACCCACTAAAAAATAGCGAATCGTTGGCACGAGAGTATATATTACGGTCGTTCCCACAAACGCAGCGTGACATGATTTTGAACAGCGTCGAAATGGCATCTTTGTTCCATTTGCCGGCACAAAATGCGATTCCAACTTCGCAAGTTGAGCGCCAAGCGACAAAACAGGTTGATGGCCCAGCGAAATTAGCTGAAGATGGCGTGATTTTGGGCATAAACGAATTCCGAGGCGAGCAGAAGATAATTCGTCTGCGTGACAAGGACCGCCGCCGCCATACTTACGTGATTGGTTCTACTGGTATGGGTAAGTCTATCTTGCTCACGAATATTGCCTATCAGGATATGTGTGACGGGCGTGGTTTTTGTTTTATCGACCCGCATGGTGATGCCGTTGAGCTGTTGCTCAGTAAGGTGCCGCCGGAGCGTATGGATGACATAATCTTGTTCGAGCCGGGTAATTTGGATAATCCGGTCGGTATGAATATGTTCGAGTTCCAGAGCGAAGACCAAAAGGACTTTATCGTTCAGGAATCATTGAACATGTTGGTGAGTTTGTATGATCCGGGCAACCAGGGTATCTTTGGTCCGCGCGCTCAGCACATGTTCCGCAATGCAGCATTGTTACTGATGAGTGATCCGGCGGGCGGTACTTTTATCGATGTGCCACGTTGTTTTATTGATCCGGAATTCGTGAAGAGCAAATTAAAGTATGTAACCGACAAAACGGTCTATGACTATTGGACAAAAGAATTCCCGGCATCACAGAAATCGAGCGAAGCGGGTGAGGTGACGAGCTGGTTCGTGTCGAAGTGGGGTCCGTTCTTGAGCAACCAAATGATGCGTAATATTTTGGGCCAGCCAGTGTCGGGTTTCAATATTCGCGAAATTATGGATAACAAAAAGATTTTGCTCGTAAACCTGTCAAAGGGTAAGACGGGCGAATTGAACGCGAAATTGCTAGGTATGATTTTCGTGATGAAGTTCCAGGCGGCCGCAATGAGTCGCGCCGATACGCCGGAAGATGAGCGTCAAGACTTCTGTCTGTTTGTAGACGAGTTCCAGAACTTCGCAACAGAGAGCTTCGAATCGATTCTATCGGAAGCCCGTAAATATCGTTTGAACTTGGTCTTGGCAAACCAGTTTATGACACAGTTGACCGATAAGATTCGCGAAGCGGTATTGGGTAACGTTGGTACAATTATGTCTGGTCGTTTAGGTGTGACGGATGCCGAGTTGATGGAGAAAGCTTTTGCGCCGGTCTTTACGGCGGAAGACTTACATAAACAGCCAAACTTTAATGCGATTGCGACCGTAATGATGTTTGATATGCCGACATCGCCGTTCACGATGAAGTTGATACCGCCAATGGGGGAGTCGGATCCGGAATTGATGCAACGGATGCGCGAGTATGCCTTGTCGAAGCATGGCCGACCACGAGCCGAAGTTGAAGCGGAGATTGATGCGCGACTTGCGGCAACAGAAGAGAAACCGAAGCCGGCCGAAGGGGCAGCTCCGGCGGCAGCGGGTGCCGCTGGCGCAATGACCGTAGATAATGCACCAAAGTCTAGTACGAAGCCAAAAGAAAGCTTCTTGGATTCTTGGTTGAGAAAGAAGGCGGAACTTGACGCGAAGGCTAAGCAGGAAGCGCGTGAAGCGATGGCGAAGAAGACCGTCGAGAAGCCCGTTGAAAAACCAGTGGAGGCTACCGCGGCAACAGAAGTTCAATTAAATGAAAACCCGATGATTGATGAAGAGCCTGTCAAGGCCGCGGCACCAGTGGCGCCGCAACCAGCGCAACCGATGATTAGGGATAATCATTCGGGCCGGGCAATGCCGACGACGGAAGATAAGGCGCGACCGGCTGCGCCGACTGTGATTCCAAATAAACCAGCAGCGCAACCAACACAGCCAATAAAAAAGAACATCGAGCCATTGAAGTCTGGCCTAGAGTTTGAAGAGGCGCCAGTCGAGGTTGAGGCGGCCGATGAATTGAATGAGCGTAACGATGGTACAAGTTGGGTGGCGACAGCAGCTAAAAACGCTGCTAATCAATCGCTCGAATCGGAAAAATTAGCAGAGGACGCCAAGAATCCTGGCTATTCGATTGAGCCGATGGGGCTAAAGATTCACCATGAAGCACGTGAATTGAAACTCGAACATAAGAAGCCGGCGGTGCAAATACCGGTGGCGGCCGTACAGCAGTCGCAGCCGATTGCGAAACAGCAGCCAGTGGTACAAGCGGCGCAACCCGCTGCTCCGGCACAAAAGAAGGATGGAGTGACCGTATCGCAGGAAGATGATGGTACGGTTTTGAGATGGCGTTAAAAAAGTCATTTCTATAAAAAAGACGGGGTCGAACCCGTCTTTTTGATTTGAAGGGCCTTAGAGCGCGAATTAAGGGGCTTATACTTGATTTTTAGATAGGAAGCGGGTAATATTATATATGTATTAAATATCAAAGTTGAGGTAAGTATTATATGGCTGCAACGAAAAAAGCCGGTAGTGGGGCCGGTGAGGAATATAATGCGTCCGAGATTCAGGTTCTCGAAGGGCTTGAGCCGGTTCGCAAACGTCCAGGCATGTACATTGGTTCAACTGGGTATGAGGGTCTACATCATTTAATTAAGGAAATCGCCGATAACTCGATTGATGAAGCCATCGCGGGTTTTGCTACACATGTCAAGGTGACGTTGTTAGCCGATGGTGGTTGTCGTGTGGATGATGATGGGCGTGGTATTCCGGTTGATATTCATCCAAAAACAAAAATGTCTGCACTTGAGACCGTATTAACCGTTCTGCACGCAGGTGGTAAGTTCGGTGGCGGTGGTTACAAAGTATCATCAGGTTTACACGGCGTAGGCTCGTCCGTGGTGAATGCCTTATCGACCCATATGGTCGCCGAAGTATATAAAGACGGTAAGGTTCATCACGTGGAATTTGAAGTCGGCAAGACTTCAGTGCCATTTGGTGTGACTGGCAAGACCGATAAGCACGGTACAAGTATTACTTTCTATCCGGATCCGGCAATTTTTAAAGAAACTGTCGAGTTCGATTATGACTGGGTGGTGAATTATCTTCGTCATCAGGCTTATTTGACGAAAGGTATTTTGACTTCCGTTTACGACGAACGTACTGGCAAACGCGATTCTTTCTATTTTGAAGGTGGCATTAAGAGCTACGTACGCCGCATGAATGAAGGCAAGGAAGTTTTGACGGAAGATATCTTCTACGTTGAAAAACAAATTGAAGATAGCGTGGTTGAAATTGCCGTGCAATATAACGATACGTTCTCGGAAACTTTGCGCCCATTCGCAAACAATGTGTTAACGCCGGATGGCGGTATGCATGTAGTTGGTTTTCGTACGGCTTTGAACCGCTGTATTAATGATTACGCACGTAAAAATGGTCTCTTGAAAGAAAAAGAAGATAATTTAACGGGCGATGACATTAAGGAAGGCTTGACGGCGGTAGTCTTGGTTAAAATTCCAGATCCACAGTTCGAGGGTCAGACCAAGAATAAGCTCGGTAACCCTGAAGTGCGCGGTTATGTCGATAAAGTCATGAACGAATATTTCTCGTATTATTTGGAAGAACATCCAGATATTGCGAAGAAGATTGTAACGAAAGCAACCTTGGCAGCTCGTGCTCGTAAAGCCGCACGTGCCGCACGCGATAATGTAATTCGTAAGGGCGCATTTGAGGGTTTGAATTTGCCTTCGAAGTTGGCTGACTGTTCTTCGCGTGATCGCACCGAATGTGAACTCTTTATCGTAGAGGGTAACTCTGCGGCTGGTTCCGCAAAGGAAGGTCGCGATTCGAAGATTCAGGCTATCTTGCCATTACGTGGTAAGGTATTAAATACTGAACGCGCGCGCCTTGATAAGATGTTTGCAAACGCTGAAATCGTCTCGTTAATTAAGGCGATGGGCGTAGGTATTGGCGATCAATTTGATATTAATGGTCTACGTTACTATAAGATCGTATTCATGACGGATGCCGATGTTGATGGTGCACA
>DEGE01000015.1:22367-22664 GCA_002351365.1 Candidatus Saccharibacteria bacterium UBA2834 | reverse complement strand
AGAATTATGAAAAGTTATGATTCGTTCAATTCGTCGTCGAATGGTGAAGGCTCCGAAACGCCAGTAAAAAAATTTGAACAATTTTCCAAAAAAGTAAAAAGTTGGAAAAAGAAGATTGCCGAGCATTTGGGGTTGTCGGGCAAGGAGCTGACCGAGGCTACCGACGAAGCCTTGGTTGCTTCCGTACAGGAAACAATTGCCGCCGCCGACGAGGATGGCGTCCGCACGGAACAAGAGGTTGCAGATATTCAAGAGGCGGTTGAAACGGTTGTCATGCAAGGCGCCATGGAAGAGGCT
>DEGE01000015.1:20665-22272 GCA_002351365.1 Candidatus Saccharibacteria bacterium UBA2834 | reverse complement strand
ACGGCGATTGGCGATCTTCATAGCGAGGGGGTGGCTCTTCCCGACGGCAGAGAGGTAGCCGAGCTAGCTGTTGACGCAATTGAGCGCGCGAAGTGGGACCATATGATACCGCTCAAGGGCGGTCCGCACGGCTCTAACGAGGGTGGCTGGTATCAGGATCCGGAAACTGGCGATAAATACTATGTAAAATTTTATAGTAACCCAGATCAGGGCAAGGTGGAATTTGTCGCTAATGCTGTCTATGAAAAACTGGGCGTAAAAACAGTTCGTTCGGAGCTTGTTGAGATAGGCGGCCGCGAGGCGGTTGCTTCTAAACAAGTTCCGGGCGCACGCAGAAGCAGTCGAGAGTCGCAGCATGATAGTCAGGAGGTTCGGGATGGTTTCGTGGCTGACGCCTTCTTGGCCAACTGGGATGTGGTCGGTTTAGAATACGACAATATCGTCGAAAGCGATGATGGCTTTTATCGTATCGATAATGGTGGCGCCATGACCTTTCATGCTAAAGGCGATCCAAAAGAATTCGTCCATGATGATATTCCAGAGCTTCATTCTATGCTCGAACATGGTCAGGCAAAACATGTTTTTAATGGTATTACCGAATCCGAAATTCGTACTCAGGCGAAGCGACTTTTAGACAGGCTTTCGCCCGAAGATATTGAAGAAATCGTGGCGCGTTCTGGCCTAGAGGGCGAACAGCGTGATAAGGTTCTAAAAGGCCTGTTGGGGCGACGAGAATTTTTGGTGCGACTTTGCGCCGAAGGGGGCGACGATGCGCCAGACGATCCTGACAACCCAGATTCAGATGAGTCAGGTTCGGATTACGGTGAAGCCGGCGAACAGCCACCACGTAAGGGTCTTGGCGAAGTAATCGCCGATATTCGCGGCCGCGAGGTGGAACGTTCCGGCGAAACTGAAATGCGGCCACGGGCCGAGTTAATTTGCGATAGCTCGCATATCGAGAATCAGCGCATTGACATTGTGGGCAAGCCAGATTCTGGCATGGTTGAATTAACCTTTAAAATGCGCGATCGGTCTGTTGCTGAGGCGATGACTTCTGGCAAAACCGCCAGTGGCGCCCAAGTGGAGAGCGGAGCAATTGTATTCGATGGCAAATCTAAATATGGCAGCACGAAATCATTTACGGCTTGCAAAGCGATGATGTTTGAGCGTGACGGCGTGAGAGTGCTAGTCGCACCGCCAGGTACTGATATTCGGGCGATGTTAGGCGTAGTAAAAATGGAAATCCCGGGCAATATGCCGCCAGACGAAGCCGAAAAAGTCGTGGCGCGTATCATGGAAGAAGAGTTTCATGTACCTGATGGTATTGGAGAGGTGTCCGAAGCGGATGAGCGTGCTTATAAACAATCGTTATACCGCTGGCATCATAAAATCGAAGGTGATTTATCGCCAGAGGAGGCTGAGGCAGCTGAAAGGCTTGAGCGGCGGGAAGTCTTTCCTGGATATACTGCCATGGTGGAGCCAGGCAAACATCTCGAATATGCTGCCATGTATGGTGAAGGCCTGCGCGCAATTCATGGTCTATATACTGGCGATGCAAAATCAATTCATCGTGTTCTTACTAGTGGATTAATGGCATCATCTGAACG
>DEGE01000015.1:20044-20614 GCA_002351365.1 Candidatus Saccharibacteria bacterium UBA2834 | reverse complement strand
ACTGGCGGCGCCGACAGCGTCTTTACGCGGATTCAGGGAGAAGAAAAACGCGAAGGTGGCCACGGGAGTGTAATAGTTTTTAAGCCAGAGCTATTCGACCGAACCGACTGGTACGTATATAAAAGCGATGAATATGGCCAAACGGGCGACGATGTTTTTAGGTATCGTGAAACTCCAGATTCAATGATGCAGAAAGTTGCGGATCACCCAGATTGGTATGATACTAATGAGCAAATGTTCCGAACTGGCATCGGTCCACAGTATATCGAAAAAATCTTGGTTAGCCTTGAAGATAGAGATGGTATCATCGCCGAACTGAAGGCGATGGGCATAGAAGAATTTGATGGTCGCCCAATTGAAGAGGTTATCGTTTTGCGTCAATACGATGTTGAGCGCGAGGCTGAGTCTAAGCTAACTGAAGCCGAAAAGGCTCAAAAAGCGGCCGAGGCAGCCAAGAAAGCGGCCGAAGAGGCGGCCGCAAAGAAGCAGGCCCTGCTTGAAAAGAAACAGGCTATCATGGACGGTAAAACGGACTATACTCTTGACGATCTACTTGAAATTGTTGAGATC
>DEGE01000015.1:18165-19935 GCA_002351365.1 Candidatus Saccharibacteria bacterium UBA2834 | reverse complement strand
GCCGCAGAATATCAGGAAGATACAGATCTCCTAGATTTCTTGGTTCCGTCATTGGGGCTCAATTTGCAAGAAATATATGAACAAGCACTAGCCGAGCAGGCGGCTAAAAAAGCAAAGCCAGATGATGCGGATGATTTCGCTACGCCAAAGCTGTGGCCAGATGATATGGCCACGCCAGAGCTAACGCCACACCCACTTTCAGGCGATCCTGATGGTTTCGCGACGCCTGGTTTGCATGGTGATTGGGATTGGCCAGACTTTTGGCCAGATTCCCCAGAACCAGAGCCTGAGCCAGAACCGGACCCTGAACCAAATGAGTCTGATGGGTCGGAGTCGGGGCAGGATTCGGGTGATGATGATTGGTGGTAATAATTTAAGGACGGTTAGTGTCCAAGATAAGAAAGGAGCATAGATGGGCGAAATACTAGAAACATTCAAGAGCGACCAAACGGACGACCAGACAGAGGAAAATATGGAGCAAAATGAATCGCACGAGCGTTTACCGGAACCTGTTTATTATGTCGAGTCACCAGACGATGACTCGGTGCTAGTTGGCATTGATGTCTCGATTGATACATACGAAAACGATAAAAAAACTATCATTACTTGGTTTGATACGACGCATGAACGAATTATGACAGCCGCTGAGACTCAGGTAAATGACAAATACTTCGCGTTCAAGCGCATAGAAGAAGAGGGTGGTGGCACTTATTATTTTGCGCCAATGGATTTAAACCTTTATAACGAGCGCGTTAAAAACAAGTTAATCGATGGTAAGGATTTCGATAATCGCGATGATCTTATTGATGCATTTTTAGATACGACTAAACAATAAAAAATGGTCGGGGCTACCAGGATCGAACTGGCGACCTCACGTCCCCCAGACGTACGCGCTACCACTGCGCTAAGCCCCGACTAATTCTATTATACAAATAAGAGAGGTAGAGCATGAAGAATAATGAATCATTTTCCGGACAGTCTGGCGCCGAAGATCAAGAGCAAAAAGCCAGTAGACTAGATAGATTATTTGGTAAAATACAGTTCGCTCGGCAGGCAATTGCCGAAAAATTAGGTCTGTCGGGGAAGGAACTCACTGATGCCACCGACGAGGCGCTTGTTCATGTGGCAAGGGAAACGGTTGCGGCCGCGGATCAAGATGGCGTACGTACCGAGGAAGAGTCATCAGACGTTCGCGACGCCGTTGAGTCGGCCGTTGTGCAGGGCGCCATGGAAGAGGCCGGCCTAGCCGAATCATCGGATGGCAATCCAATTTTAAACCTTAATCAAGGTGAAACTGCAGCTGACGTTGCCGCGGCAATTGGTGCATTACACGAAGAAGAGGTAGTTTTACCAGATGGCTCGAGCGCCGCCGAGCGTGCTTCCGACGTAATTGAGCGGAGTCGTTGGGAACATATGCGCAAAGTTAGCGGCCAACTTGGCTCGAATGAGGGCGGCTGGTACGAGGACGAACAAAGTGGCGATCGATTCTATGTTAAATTTTACGAAAACCCGAGCCAGGGCAAAGTAGAATATATTGCCAACGCTATCTATGCTCAGCTTGGTATTAAAACAGTCCACTCGGAGCTAATTCAGATGGATGGACGCGAGGCGGTTGCGTCGCCAGCCGTGCCGAATGCGCATAATATTGGCATGGAGGCTCAACGCGCCAGCAAAGATGTACGTGATGGCTTTGTGGCGGATGCATTTTTGGCAAACTGGGATGTGATTGGCTTGGTTTACGATAATATTGTTGAAAGCGACGACGGTTTA
>DEGE01000015.1:17565-18125 GCA_002351365.1 Candidatus Saccharibacteria bacterium UBA2834 | reverse complement strand
ATATTCCGCGCTCAGGGTGGGCCAAAGGAATTTTCTCCGGACGATATCCCGGAACTCCACTCCATGCTCGAGCATGGCAGTGCTAAAAAGGTATTTGGCGGCATTACTGAGTCCGAAATTCGCGCCCAAGCGCGCGACCTATTGGACAAACTTTCACCGGAAGACATTGAGCGCATCGTGCAGAAATCTGGTCTCGAAGGGCGCGAGCGCGAGCGTGTCCTAAGCGGCCTGCTTGGTCGGCGCGAATTCTTGGCGCGTAATTATGGTGACACAGAACAATAAAAACAGAATCCCCCGGCGGAACCGGGGGATTTTTTTGTTGTTGGATTAGCGCAGATATTCGACCTTGATGTCGGTTTTCGCGAAGTCGTCGCAGAGCTCCATCAGATAGTCGCAGCGCTGCAAGGTCTGCAGCCAGTTTAGCGGCATGTCTTCGATACCGTAATAGATGCCGGCCATTGAGCCAGTGATGGCGCCGACCGTGTCGGTATCCTTGCCGAGGTTGACGGCCTTCAGTACGGTAGCGGCATATCCTTCAGTAGTCAACAGACACCAGATGC
>DEGE01000015.1:0-17551 GCA_002351365.1 Candidatus Saccharibacteria bacterium UBA2834 | reverse complement strand
CGTAGCCGCTCGAAGAAATCTCGTCCATCTCGCATTCTGCGATATTGCCCGCCAACAGACGCCTGTAGGCATAACGGGTCTCCTCGGACAGCATCGAATAGTCATGTTGCTGCATCTTGGCGTAGGCCTCGGTTTTATCGTCACCATCCAACAGGTGGCGGATAAAGTTGACGTAGATGTAGCAGCCCGCTACGCTGATTTCGTGAGCGTGAGTTAGGGCGGATACATCGCGCGTCAGCCTGAACGTGTCTTCATCTGAGAGATTCTGGGCCCAGCAAATGTAGGCCACGGGCAGGATTCGCATCAGCGAACCGTTACCGTTGCTACGCTCGCCGGTTTCGCCACAGTTCTTCGGACTTTTGTGGCCAATCAGATAATTACTGATGGCCGCCGAGCAGGTGCGGCCAATGTCGAAAGTCCTGCCGGTGGCAGTAAATTCGTCATCGTAGGCCCACTTGCCAAAGTTCCTCATGATGTCGTCGTAGTTGACGTAGCCGCAATCAATCAGCGACTGCATCAGCGCAATCTCCATCGAGGTGTCATCCGACCAAGTGCCGGCCGGAACATTGTGGACGCCGAAGCCCTCCATGTCGCGAATCGGCCTCTTTTGCAGGCTCTCACGACTCGAAAACTCTACCGGGACGCCCAATGCGTCACCAATTGCGTGACCAATCACGCCAGCTCGTACCTGTGCTTCCAAATTCATGTTTTTTGAATGTACCATAAGTGTGTTCCTCCTTATCTGGGATTTTTACGGCAATATCACCGCATACCCATATTATATCAAAAAATGCAAATTTTGTCAAGCATAACAGATTAAGCCACCCACTTTTATTGTATAATGAATAACAATGAAGCTATTACTACATACTTGTTGTGCGCCTTGTAGCGTCTATTGCATCAAATCTCTTCGCGAAGAGGGCATCGAGCCGACGCTCTATTGGTATAACCCGAATATTCACCCCTATGCTGAATACAAGGCTCGCCGCGATTGCCTCAAAGAATACGCCAAGTTAGTCGGCGTAGAATTGATTATCGAAGATGCCTATGGTCTCGATGAGTTCGTTTGTAATGTGGCGGATAAGCTAACGACTCGCTGTGAAGATTATTGCTATCCCAAACGCCTCCGCAAAGCGATGGAGTACGCCAAGCAGAATGGCTTCGATACTGTATCAACCACGCTGTTGTACAGCATCTATCAAAAACACGAGTATATCGAAGAACTCATGTATGGTCTCGCCAATGAAATCGGTCTAGACTTCCTCTATCGAGACTTTCGCGAAGGCTGGCAAGAGGGGCAGGATACTGCACGTGCAATTGGTCTCTATATGCAAAAATACTGTGGCTGTGTCTTTTCGGAAGAAGAATCTGGTGTCGGGCGCGAGCTAAATCGCAAGCTCAAGAAAATCGGTATTTCACCAACCAATGCCAATGTGCGTAAAGTTATCGAGGAGAGCAAGACGGGTAATATCTTAATTCCAACTCAGCTCGACGCGGCCATCGCAAAAGCATTTCCAAAAAACCAAAAACGTGATAAAATAAAAGCGGAACATCTGCATATTAATATAGCGTTTTAGTTTTCGTATGTGGCGAAAAGCAAAAACATTGATTGTACTCCCTTAATTGGGTCGGTCTTATGTTTTTGCCTAAAACGCAGAATGCAGAAGGTTCCAGCCGGCACTTTTGGGGAGTACAATTTTTATCCTATCAGTGTCTCTTTAATAATCAAACATAAGAGTAATTGGGACCGACTATTATGTATAAAACTGCGGGAATTATACGTCTTTTCGGTGCTGCTTTGTGAGAGTTAGCAGTATATGGAAGAAGAGCGTATAGCGATAAGTGCTGATCGTGTGGTTTACGCCAATTCGACGGAGGCATTATATCAACAAAAAATTAAGAAATTATCGTACAGCATCGTAAAGCGTAGCTTTGATGTTGTTTTTGGCATCACGGGGTGCCTCTTTTTAGTACCACTTACGGCTGCGGTCAAACTAGCTTACCTGGCCTCTGGCGATACTGCACCAATTTTCTACAAACACAAACGTGTTGGTAAGGACGGTAAAGTTTTCGAACTTTATAAATACCGCTCAATGATTCCAAATGCCGACAAAATTCTCGCAGACCTTTTGGCGAATAATCGCGAGCTCTCAGATGAATGGGGTCAATATCAAAAACTAGAGAATGATCCCCGCATTACCAAAGTCGGAAAAATTCTTCGCAAACTAAGCCTTGATGAGATGCCTCAGGTTTTCAATATCCTCCGAAACGACATGAGCCTAATTGGCCCGCGCCCGCTTACGATTGGCGAACTCGATGAACACGGGGGTAATCATTCGATTTACGAGAGCGTGAAGCCCGGTATATCTGGGTGGTGGGCAGCTAATGGTCGTTCTGATGTCAGTTTCCACGAGCGTTTGCAACTAGAATATTTCTACGCCAAGAACGCCTCAGTTTTGCTAGACCTCAAATGCATCTGGCTCACCATTCTGACAGTTCTCGCTCGGAAGGGCGCCAAGTAGTGGCAAAGACGGTTGCCAATAAAACCGTCAAAATCATCGTCGCAACCCATAAAAAATATCCTATGCCAAGCGACGACATTTATTTTCCAGTTCAGGTGGGTGCCGCGCTTTCTGCCGAGGACTTTGGCTATGCTAAAGATGACAGCGGTAAAAATATTTCAAAAAAGAACCTAAATTATTGCGAACTGACTGGCTTATATTGGGCATGGAAAAATCTCGACGCAGATTTCATTGGTCTCGTGCATTATCGTCGACATTTTTCTCTGCATAAAAATCACAGCAAAAATATTGAAACTAAGTTAGAATCGGTTATTTCGCAGGATGAATTGTTGCCGTTACTTGAAACTTCAAAAATAATTTTACCAAAACAGCGTAACTATTTTATTGAAAACTTATATGATCATTATGCTCATACGATGTTCGTCGAGCCACTTGATATAGCCGGCAAAATCATCGCCAAAAAATATCCAGAATATTCTGCCGAATTTGAGCGACTCCACACGCGCAAAACCGCGCACATGTTCAATATGTTTGTCATAGAACGTAAGCTTCTGAACGACTACTGCACTTGGTTATTCGATATTCTTTCAGAGCTGGAAAAACGCGTAGATGCGAAAAAATATGATACATTCCACGCGCGTTTTTATGGCCGCGTATCCGAGTTATTATTGGACGTATATATTAATACGCGCAATTTGAAATACGTCGAGGTCCCCGTCATGGATATTGAGCCAGTCAATTGGCTCAAAAAAGGCAGTAGCTTCTTGGCGGCAAAATTCACAGGGAGAAAATATGGCAAAAGTTTCTAACCCGCTGATATCCGTAGTCGTTCCTGTGTATAATGTCGAGCAATACTTGCGGCGCTGCGTGGATTCGATTTTGAGTCAAACTTACAAAAACATTGAGGTAATTCTTGTCGACGATGGCTCAACTGACAATTCAGGAAAAATTTGCGATGAATATACTAAGAACGATAAAAGAATTAAGGTGCAGCATAAGGATAATGGAGGCTTGTCTAGCGCCAGGAACGCCGGAATTAAAACGATGAATGGCGAATACGTATCGTTCGTAGATTCTGATGATTGGATTGAGCCTAATTATCTTGAGGTATTACATGAAAACCTTAAGAAAAACCATTGCGACATATCAATGGTCAAGCATTTCATAGACTATCCAATGAAGTCTATTAATGCCAGCTCTGGCCGCAGGGTTAAACTAGATCCGCATAACTGCCTAAATATGATGCTGTACTCGGAAGATGTAGATGTGTCTGCCTGGGCGAAACTTTACCCTACAAATATATTTAATAAAATTAGATTTCCAGAAGGTCGCCTATTTGAAGACTCGGCAACCACGTACAAATTAATTGACTGTGTACGTAATATATTTCTAGATTCAACGCCGTTATATCATTACACCATTCGCGATGATTCCATAACAAATAAAAATTTTAGCATGAAAGATTTGGATATTATCAAGTCCACTAAAGAAATGACGAATTATATTGTCAAAAAATATCCAGATCTAGAAAAAGGATGCACTAGGCGATTAATGTACTCTCATCTAAGCGCATTTAGAAAATATGCAATATCCAAAAACCACAAAAAATACGAGTCAGAAGCTAGACGGATTTTTGAATATATCAAGAAAAATCGTAAAAAAGTTTTGACAGATAAACGAATACCGAAGAGAGATCGTATAGCTTTAGAGTTAGCGGTCAATTTTCGCGTTTTTGTGGTAGCAAATTACTTCTATGAGAGGATGAGAGGTGAAAAGTAAAGATATAAATATTATCAAGGATGAAGTGAAATGAATAAAGCTGAAAAAATTGATTTTGTGATTTTATGGGTAGATGGCAACGACGAGTCATGGCAAAAAGAAAAGAGCAAGTATGAAGCGGATAAAAACAACACGGACTCATCAAATACCCGTTATCGCGAATGGGGATTATTAAAATATTGGTTCCGCTCTGTCGAAAAAAACGCCCCATGGGTTAATAGGGTTTATTTTGTTACAAATGGCCAGAAGCCAGATTGGCTTAATATAGACTGCGAAAAACTAGTCCACGTAAAACATGAAGATTTTATGCCACAGAGATATCTGCCAACATTCAACGCTAACCCAATAGAATTAAATCTACATCGCATAAAAGGACTATCGAACAGGTTTATTTTCTTTAATGACGATATGTTCATTTTAAAAAGGTTAAAACCGAGCTTTTTCTTTAATGGGGCATTACCAAGAGACGAAGCCGTAATTAATCCTATGATAGTAATGGAAAACTCAGTTAGTACGCATATGCTAGTCAATGATATTGAATATATCAATAATGCTTATAAAAAGAATGATGTTATAAAAAATAATTTTAGCAAATGGTTCTCTCTAAGATACGGTTCCAAGCTTGCTAGGACAATCGCAATGATGCCATTTAAAAAATTTGCTGGCTTATATTTTGATCATATGCCAGCATCGTTCATCAAAAATGATTATATAGAAGCATGGAAGACATATGGGGATGTTTTTGAATCTACATCGATGAATAAGTTTAGATCGAAAAACGACGTGAATCATTGGCTTATAAAAGCCAATCGGATGTGCAAGGGAAAATTTTTTCCTAGAAGCACGGAGTTTGGCAAGAATATAGTCATATCAGACGATACGATTAATGAAATAGATAAAATCATCGCGAAAAAGAGCAAAAAGATAATCTGCCTTAACGATGGTGAATATGACGATAAGACATTTGACAGATTAAAGCGTAGGTTGGTCAAAACGTTTGACGATATGTATCCTGATAAATCGATGTATGAAAAATAGATAGAGCTGAGAAAGTTTTTATGATAACGTACGTAATATTATTAATATTAATAGCCGCAATCTTGGTGACAGCATATAGAAAGTTCGATAGAGATATATTGTCACCAACTGTCGTTTCGTGCGCTGCGTTTTTTGTCTCGATTCTTTTGGCACTCATAGGGCTACTATCGTGGAATGATCAGGCGGAACTTTTGCCAACTACGGCCGTTATCTGTGTGGTAGGATTATTGTCATTTTTCATTGGAGAGTTTCTTGCAAGGCGGATTATTCGCAAGAAAAATAATGGCGAAAAAGATAAAGAAGAAACCCTAAAAATAATTCAGCTTCACTCCATCGTTTATCTATCGTTGGCATTATTTATTATAGTTACGACAATCATCTTGGTTCTTGAAATAAAAAAAGTTTGCGCAGCATTCGGCTTCGAGGGTGGCTCGATGCCTGAGCTACTTGCTTTTTATAGATCTAAAACAAGCTTATTTAGTAATGAATTATTGTCAAATGGAATTGATATCAGTTTCATTCCTAAACAAATGAAGAAGATAGTTGATTGCTTATTCATTGTCCTAGGGTTTATCGGAGTCAATAATTACTTGTCAAATAAGAATAATAAAAAAGCTTACTTAATTCCACTAATTCTCGCAATCCTTTGTGTGCCATCTTCCTTTTTGGCTAATGGCGGGCGATCGATGTTTATGCATATGATTATTAGTATATTGATAATTGTATTATTGATGATTAGGTGGACGAGAAGGCAAAAAAATAGCGTGGCAAACAATAAAAAGATAATTATTGCGGTTAGTGTTGCAGCTATTGTCTCCGGGTTATCTTTCTATGCCTTATCTCCAATTGTAGGCAGAAAAACCAACTCGGATTTAGTTACGTATATTTCCTTCTATTACGGTACACCAGTGGCTTCGATGAACAAAAAAATAGCCAGTGGCGACATCGGCGATAATGAAATTGGCGGAAAAACCTTTTATGGGGTTTACTCTACATTAAACAGATATGGAATCATTGATTATAAAAAGCCGAGCTCTGATGATTGGGTCACTCATAATTCATATCATAGTAATGTATATACTTCGTTTTGGTCGTACTATTCCGATTTTGGTATTATCGGCGTGATTGTTTGTCAGACAGTATTCGGGTTTTGTGTTTCGTATATTTATGTATCTATGAATAATAGTCGTCGGCCAAAATATCTTATTTTCGTATATGCGTACTATTCTTATGTTCTGATTGATCAAGTTAGGGGCGAACATTTCTACTCGCTACTTTCGAGCACGACGCTAGTTTATCTAGTTATCTTTTATCTCATCTATACCTTATTGATTAAAGAGAATAAAAAATGCCCACTGTTAAAGAAAAAATAAATAAGATTAAAACGAATAGTTTTTGGCGAAATTTATTTAAGAACTCATTTTGGGCTTTCGTTGGAGACTCCGGATCGTCGCTAATAGTCTTGGCGATAACTGTCTTACTAATTCATTGTATTGGCGACGAAAAATACGGCATAATCGTTCTTGCTGAGACTTACATGTATATGATGGATGTTATATTGAACTTCCAGAGCTGGAAAAGCACAATTCAATATGGGCAGGGGGCCATTACGACTAACAGGAGCGGACTGCTTAGATCCTATGTTAAGTTAGGGTCAATCGTAGATATTGGTACGGCTATAATGGGTGGCGCAATTTCGGTTTTAATCACTCCTATTGTGGGGGCTGTATTCGGTTGGCAGACTGAACTTATCATATGTGCTCAAATAATGTCCATAGAAATATTTTTCCATCTCTCCGGTGTATCCACCGCGATTCTCCGCATCATGAATAAATTTCATATGGTTGCCATCCAGAAAATTATTACTGCCTCGGCGAAAATTTTGGCTTTATTTATAACGTTGGTTTTAATCGGGCAAAGGGACATAATTGTTGTTGCATGGGTGTATTGTCTATCTGACATACTCGGCAATATTCTGCTCGTATGTTTTGCATTATTTACATATGGAAAAAAATATGGAATCAAAAAAACCATCATGGCTAAATTTCCGAAAGACTCGCGAAAGTTTGTATCATTCACCTTATGGTCGACGGTGGAGGGGATAGCGGATATACCGGTAAGCCAACTCGATGTTTTCGTTGTATCTATAATAGGTAACCAGGCGGTTGCAATCTTTAAAGTTTATAAGCAAATTACAAATATATTAAGAAAAGTTACTTCGCCTATTCAACAATCTATAATGCCGCAGTTTTCTGATTTGTCCGCTAGGAACAAAAAGAAAGAAGGATACGGCGTTGTCATTAAGATACGTAATGCGATTTTAAAGGTTTGTTTGCCGGTCGCGATTATTTTAGGACTCTCATCGCCAGTTTGGCTTGCGCTTATATATGGCGACGCTTATGCGGCAGAATGGTATGTGCTATTACTATTCCTCATAATTCAGACTTTTGCTCTCTCCTACACTACTATCCATCCATTTTACTTATCACTGGGAAAGCCGAAATCGTCTGCCTTAATATTATTTGTTGCAAATATAATATATGCCATTGTCGCCTTCTTGCTAATAGAGAAGGTCGGGCTATTGGCGATGGCGATAGCCTACGCAATTCAATGTTTGATTTGTGTTTACCTTAAAGTCAGGGGTTCGAGGAAAGAAATTGCGAAAATAAGACTCGGAGGGTAATCGTAAATGGGAAAAACTAAAATAATCGTCCTCCTACTCCTGGCAACCTTATGTTGCCTATCCATTTTCAAGCTCTCTTCCATGACCTCGCTCAATTCCAACGACAAGAGCACTGATTTAGCTGCAATCTTCATAGAAGACACGCTTGAAGTTACAAACGAATACGGTATCACCGACTCGCACCCGTCAGAGCAGAAACTCGCTAAGGCGACCCAACTTATTAATGCTCCTCTACGCAAAGTTGCGCATGCATCGGTCTATTTCGCGCTTGCTTTTGTGGTCTGTCTGGCGATGGCGGCAATATTCTCGCATAAAAGATATCTACTCAGTTGTGTCTTAGCGCTTATCTTTTGTGTTGTTTTTGCAATTACCGACGAATACCACCAAACTTTCGTCAGCGGCCGAACCGGCCAAGCCCTAGATGTTTTAATTGATTCAGTAGGGGCTCTGGCGGGTATATTATTCTATTCGACCTATCATCTGGCATACTATCTTGGCACGCGTTCCATCATAGACAATCAAAAATCGCAACCAAAAACTAAAGAAAGGAGAAGTAGTGGCAACAAAGAAACGCAGCACGACACGAAAAAAACGCAGTAATAGTACGAATCGTAACCTGAAGACCAAAGTTACAATTGACGGTTTCGCAGTTCCGCAGAAGAAAACTTCATCAAAGAGCACGGCAAAACATTCAACGAAGTCTTCGTCTAAATCGCAAAAAACCATAAATGATATCAAGGCTGAAATTTCACGTCTCGAATCAATTAATCAACAAGAGACCGAAAAATCTCAGAAGCAAGCTCTTGCGGAGGACGTCCTAGACGAAAAAATCGAGCCAATCGCAGATGAAGATGAATTTATTGATGAAAACGAACAAATCATAGACGAAGATGAGCCTATCGGAAAAGAACCATCCGAAGAAGATGAAAAACCTAAAAAGTCTCATGGTTCGGCATCCAAAATCACTCGCATCGTGTTGGTCGCCCTTGAGGGCATTACTGTGGTTATCTTTCTCGTCACGGTGTTTCGTTTTGGTGCACTGCCGCTCTGGCAGAGCCTCATAGTTACAGCCATCGTCGCGCTATTGTTCGCATTTACCGCCCGAAAGTTAATCAAACGCCGTGCGAAAAAAGCCACGCGCATCATTTGTGCGCTTTTGGCGCTTCTGTTAATTGTCATATATTGCGCCGGCACATATTATATTGGCCAGCTTATGAGCTTTGTCCAAAATATCACATCTTCCAATACTGAAAAGCAGAATTATTCCGTCGCTGTACTAAAAGATGCAGGGTATCAAAAAATCTCCGATCTAGGCAACAAAAATATTGGCTTTCAGAGCAACAATCTATACCTAGAAAAAGTTAAAGCGGAACTCAGCAATGCGGTTACCTATGAGGCAAAAGATTATACTGATCTTGCAGATATGTTCATCGATTTACAATCTAATGAAGCCGCCGCGATAACTCTTGCGACTAGTAATATAGAAATACTGAAAGAGGATGCTGAAGAATACTACAATCAGATTCGTATTATCTATACCTTTGATATTGAAATCGAGAAGGAAGAAGAAACTCAAAGCGATAAAGATCTATCCTCGGAGCCGTTTATCGTTTATATTAGCGGTACAGATTCGCGCGGCACTGTTGCTGATGCAGCGCGCAGTGACGTAAACATGCTCGCAGTAGTAAATCCTGAAAAAGGGAAAATTCTGCTTGTTTCCGTCCCACGTGATTATTATGTTCAATTACACGGTACAACCGGCCTTAAAGACAAACTAACGCATGCCGGTATCTACGGCATCAACATGAGCAAAAATACCATGGCGGATTTATTCGATGTCGAGATTGATCACACTATAAAAGTTAGCTTCTCTACGGTAGAAAAACTCGTCGATGCAGTTGACGGCATAGATATTTACTCTGACGCCAGCTTCCAAGCCTGGACCGACAAAACTTGTCACATCCAAAAGGGCGATATTCATCTTGATGGCCGCTGCGCTTTAGCCTTTGCGCGCGAGCGTTACGCCTATGCCTCTGGTGATCGCCACCGTATTCAAAATCAACAAAATGTTCTGGAGGCGGTCTTCAAGAAAGCCACTCAAATCAAATATCTAGCCAACTATCCAAGCCTACTTTCGGCCATTGAGGGCACTTTCCAGACTAGTTTCACCTACGACCAAATTACCGATTTTGCCAAGATGCAACTCAACACGCTTCGCAGTTGGGAGATCGAATCTATCAGTGTTGACGGCACTGGTTCCATGTCGCCAACTTACAGTATGGGCAGTCAACCGCTTTATGTCATGATTCCGGATCAGACNNCGACTGTTGATACGGCTAAAGCCAAAATCAACGAATATCTAGAACAATAAAAATGGTCGGGGATACCAGGTTCGAACTGGCGGCCTCACGCCCCCCAGGCGTGCATGCTACCACTGCGCCAATCCCCGACGTTTTTATATCTTAGATATATTCGACCAATTCCGCAATATCTTTTCTCTCACTATGCATATGGCTGATGTGATTTTCTTCGGATTGATAACCGAGCGGCAATACGCAGACCGGCTCGACGCCTTCCGGCAAACTCAGCTCTTGCGCTAGTTTCTTATTTCCCCAAGCCCAAGTCCAAATGTTATCGACGTCGAGATTAGTCGCTTCGAGCATCATATGTGTCGCGACAATACAGGCATCGATCACGCCGCTTTTATGTTTCTCGTCGGTTGAGAACGGATCTCTGTTGTCTGCGCAGATGATCAGAGAAGTTGGTGCGCCATAACGACACAGATGCGCTTCGTCCAATTTTTTGACTGCGTCTTCGCTTTCCACAACATAAACTTTAAAATCCTGCAGATTCTTTGCGGTTGGCGCCAAGCGTCCCGCTTCCAAAATCTTTTCAAGTTTCTCGCGTTCCAATTTTTTGTCGCTAAATCTGCGTGTTGATACGCGTTTTCGAATTACAGTTTCAAGGTCCATTTTTCCTCCATCTATATCTATTATATAATAGAGATTAATGAAATTATTGCTTCATACCTGTTGCGCGCCCTGCAGCCATGCAGTACGCCAAGGCGAACGGCTTTGATACGGTTTCCACGACCCTACTTTACAGTATTTATCAGAAACACGAATTTATCGAGGAGTTGATGTACGGCCTCGCGGATGAAATTGGCCTAGATTTTCTCTATCGCGATTTTCGCAAGGGCTGGCGAGAAGGGCAGGACGAGGCACGTAAAGTTGGCCTTTATATGCAAAAATACTGTGGCTGTGTCTTTTCAGAGGAAGAATCTGGTACCAGCCGTGAAATTGGTCGCAAGTTGAAGAAGGCTGGTCTTTCGCCGACTAATGCTAATGTACGCAAGCTGATCGAGCAGAACAAGGTCGACGGCATGATTGTTCCAGATTGTTTCGCCGACTTTAACACGTTTAATTAAAAAATATCCCCGTTAGCGGGGATATTTTTTGTGGATCGACTAATTATTTCTCGGCCTCGGCAGCCTTTTTCTCGGCTTCCTTGGCAGCTTTCTTGGCTTTGCTGGCGAGAGCGGCTTTCATTGCGGCGGCTTTCTTGGCGCGAGCCTTGAAGCGATCGACGCGACCCTCGGTATCGATAATCTTTTCTTCGCCCGTGAAGAATGGGTGAGATGCGCTCGAGATCTGAACCTTTACGAGTGGATACTCTTTGCCATCTGTCCATTTGATGGTTTCTTCAGACTTAGCAGTGGAGCGAGTTAGAAAAGAAAACTTTGCCTGCTCATCGGCAAACACCACAAAGTCATAGTCTTTAGGTTGAATTGATTTTTTCATGATTACGTCCAATTATATCAGATTAAATGCCTGAAGTAAAGTATGAAAACCCCTTAGCGTCACGACCGCAAATTCATGCCGCTTATGGTATTATATATAGTAGTAAATAGGATACAAAAATGACACCAGACAATAGCTCAAACGGGCAGACTCCAACGCTTGGAGATACGCCGTCGCTCGATAATATGCCACCCGCACCGGCAGAAAACATGCCAGATCCAACTGCGGTATTAGATGCTCCGGTCAGCGAAACGCCTCCTGCTCCGGAGACGACTAGCGGCATCGAAATCAAAGATCCGACTGCTGATATCTTGAATAGCCTGAACAGGGAAGCAGCTGATCCTATGGCGAACACGGTCGATCCTACAGCTAAGCCAGCCGAACAGTCCGCCGAACCAGCAAAACAGCCGGGCGGCAAAAAGAAAATTATTCTAATTGCCGTTATTGCTGCAATTGCCATAACTCTGGTTGTTTGTGGCGTTATTTTCCTGCCAAAACTCTTTAATAATGGCGGCAATGTAGCTGTTTACGACGATGAAGTATTTTTCATCGAGGAGAAAAATAGCTCTAACTCCTATGCAATTTTTAATGCGGACGGAGAAAAATTAACTGACTTTAAATACGCAAATGTTTCCGAATTTAATGGCGGCTTTGCGGCGGCTTGTTTGGTTGAGGATAATTCTAAATGCGGCGTAATCAATGCGAAGGGCGAAGAGGTCATTGAATTTGGTAAATACGACACAGTTGAAGGTGTAGGTGGCGGATATTTGGTGTCCAAAAATGCAAAACGTTCGGTTGTGACATACGAAAATAAAACACTATTTAAACTTAGCGAAGACAATAAGGACGATATCAATCAATATGTCTATGCGCCAAACGCTCCTTATATTATTCAGGCGTTAGGCGATGGGCAATACCAAATCTATAACACCAAAGGCGAAGAGGTGAAAAAAATCGCTTCAGCTGAACGCCCGAGCATCTTCTATGACGGAAGTCTCGACAAAACCTTTCTGTCGACAAAAGGTGCCATGTATATCTTAAAAAATGACGGTACGGGCATTGAAAGCGAAAATGCACTAGACCGCGTCTACGATTCGGTAATAGAAGTTTCGGAGAATAAGAATTTAGCTATATTGGCCAAGTCGACTGATGCTGACCGTAAGAAATACGCCATATATTTTAACGGTAAGATTACCGACATATCCGACAATGAGTGTTCTGGCATTAATATAGCAGAAGATTACTCTGGGCAGCAGATGGACTACTTAACATGCGGAACAAAGAGTTCGACCACCATTATCGGACCCGACGGCATTTTGCATGAAAGCTTTGCAGCGGCTAGCCATCAAAACATGGTCGATTATATTGGCATTAAGAGAAACTATGATGAAGGAACGACCACGCTATTCTTCTTTAAAAACGACAACGAAATCAAGCGTGTCGAATTGGAGGGGCGCTGGGACACTGGTACAAAAGCTATCAAGGGATACTATAGCCTAGAGCAAGATTATGGCAGTACGGGCGCTTATAAAATCTTCGACATTGACGGTAACTTGAAGTTTGAATATCAGGCGGAACTTCCGTCGTCGTCGATATCTCTAGCGGGCCCCGATCGAAACGGCTATTATTACCTTAAAGACTGCGGGGCAATTGATAGTCCCGCCTACAATTCCTGCTCTGACTCTATCCGATATAGCATCCTCGGCCCTGATGGAAATACATTGTTCCGCGCCGACGGGAATAATTCGATAGAGTTCTTTGATGGAAACTACATCACATACTCTAGCAAAGATAGAAACTACTTCTTATATGATAAAAACTTTGAACGCGTCGCAGTTACGAATGCTGTCAATTCCTTGTACGGGGATTCGAATTTCTTAAGATACTCAAATGGCTTTAGTTTTATTCCCGCGACGCATTGGGAGAAGCGAGAGGGTGAACTGAACGGCGTGATTTTGGATCAGAATGGCAAGACTATTATGTTCATCACGAGCTCCTCGCAACCGACCATGATTGTTGCGAAATCATATTATCGGCTCAAGGATAATTCGAAGAATTATTATTTCAAGAAGTCCGATAACTCCATCTTCTATCAAAACTAAAAAAATAACCCCCACGGTGGGGTTATTTTTTATTGAGTTAGTCTTTCTCAAAATAGTCGCGCTTTGCTAGTTTGCGCGTGTAATCCTCGAGCTTTTGCGTGCCATTTTCGAGTTGGTAATAATGTCGTACATAGAACAGGGTGACGACAAGTAGAATAAGTGTAATCCCGCCGACGCAGTAAGTTACGATATCTGAGCCAGCATTGCTAGGATTGGCGAGGCCCATGCTTAAACAAATGAAGAACACGAAGAAGATAATCAGAAAAAGCGCAAAGAACATAGTTACGATTAGATGGATAAATCTCTCATGCTGAAATTGTTGAACCTGATCGCGATGAAAAGCGATTAATTCCGCGCTGGGGTGTTTTGATTCTTTATCAATATATTCAATATAGGCCTTTAACTTTTTATCCATAAGCATATTATAGCATCGAGATAGGAAAAGAGCCGCGACTGGGTCGCGGCTCGGGTTGTGCTCGTTAGAGCGGGTTGTCAGGTAAGTTTCGGGCGATTAGTTCGCGGGCGGCTCGTCGTCGCTGACGTCCGGGAAAATCTGACCAAGGGTCAAATCGCTGGGGTCAACCCCGCCGTCGTCATCGTCGTCATCATCGTCGTCGTCGTCGGAGTCGTCGTTACCAGGCCCAGAGCCATCATCGTCGTCGGAGTCATCATCGTCATCATCGTCGTCGGGGTCGTCATCTTCGTCGTCGAAGAAGTCGTCGCAGCCCACAGTCGGGCCGAGGTCGGCTGCAGCGCAGGTGAAGTCGTTCACGATTGCGGCCGCCGAAGCCAGCATGTTGGCATTGTGGGTGCGCGCATCCGCGTTGTCGGGCTCAGCGCCGGGCAGATCGATGTTCAGGCTGGGGGCGGAGTAGCCGTACTCGCTGACGTTACCGAAGTTTACCTGGATCTTAATGTTCTTACTCATAGTCATTTCCTCCTTTATGAGTACGTGTGTGTGCCTTTGGGTGGCACGGGGATTGATTCGTGTGCTGTTTTGCATACAAAAGGCATCGCCGGCTTGTGCCAGCTTCAAGTATAATACCACAAAAACAAAAATATGTCAATACTCTTACGGCAAAAGCCCTCTGCGTTTACTAGTCAACCCCTTAAAATAATGCTAAAATAGAGCTACCATGCTAGATATTAATTTTATACGCGCCAATCGGCAGAGGGTAGAGAACGCCATTCGCAATAAGGGCTACGTGGATGAAATCGATCTCAATCATGTCCTCATGCTCGATGACCAGCGCAAAGAATTATCTGGGCAGGCCGATGCTTTACGCCAGGAGCGTAACCAAATTTCCGCCCAGATGAAAAACGGCAAGCCGGATCAGGCCCTGATTGATCGCGGCAAAGCAATCAAAAAAGATCTCAGCGAAATAGAATCCAAACTTTCAGAGGTTGAATCATCTTATATTAAGGAGCTCAAGACTATTCCGAACGTCTATGAGGACGATGTGCCAATTGGCCTGTCCGAAGACGATAATGAAGTCGCAGAAGTCGTGGGTGAATTGCCACAGTTCAAATTTGAGCCAAAGAATCACTACGAAATCGGCGTAATGCGTGATTGGATCGACAAAGAGCGCGCCGCTAAAGTGACCGGTGCTCGCTTCGCCTATATCAAGGGCGATATGGTAAAGCTCCAGATGGCAATCGTCAATTTTGTTATGAATAGCCTCAGTAATGAAGAGGTTATTAAAGAAATTATCGAGAAAAACAAGCTAACCGGCATCTCTAGTAAGCCATTTACGATTGTGCTGCCGCCACTTATGTTGCGCACTGAAATGTNNCGAATGGATCGCCTTGAACCACGCGAAGATCGCTACAAGATTGAGGGCGAAGAACTCTGGCTTCAGGGTTCGGCCGAGCATGTGCTTGGTTCGATGCATGCCAATGAGATTTTCGAAGAAAAGGATCTTCCGGTTCGTTATCTAGGCTATGCTACTAGCTTCCGCCAAGAAGCTGGCACCTATGGCAAGGATATGGAAGGGATTATCCGCATGCATCAATTCGATAAACTCGAAATGGAAAGCTTCAGTACCAAGGAAACCAGCCGCAAAGAGCACGAATTATTTGTTGCTATTCAACGCTGGCTCGTCGAGCAGCTCGTCTTGCCATATCGCGTCATCCGCAAGTGTACGTATGATATCGGTAAGCCAGATGCTCGCGGTATTGATATTGAGGTTTGGCTGCCAGGCCAGAACAAATATCGCGAAACTCACACCGCTGATTACATGACTGATTATCAATCCAGGCGCCTCAACACTCGCGTGCGCCGCGAGAGTGGCGAAGTCGAATTGGTTCACACCAACGACGCCACCGCATTTGCGCTTGGCCGCATTATGATCGCAGTCATCGAGAATTATCAGAAGGAAGATGGAACTATCCGTATTCCGGAAGTTCTGCGTAAATATTTAGACGGAAAGGAAACTCTCTAATATGATAGAAAAAATTGACATTAGTGGCTCTAACTTTAAGGTAGAAGAGAGCTTCAAGAAATATGTCGAAAAGCGTATCGGCAAGCTTGATCGCTATTTGCCACGCCAAAACCGCAAAGACGTCGTTGCTAAGGTGGTTGTAACCGAAGTTAATCGTGATCATGGCAACAAATACGAACTCTCCGTCTCCCTAAATATTCCTGGCGGCAAGGTGCTCGCCGCTAAAGACGAAGCATCCAATATCTTTGCCGGCATCGACATTATCGAAGCCAAACTCACTGGTCAAATCCGTCGTTATAAGACCGAGAATACTAACTACGACAAGAAAGGATTCCTCAAGCGCTTTTTGAAGAAATAAGCGTGCTACTGAAAAGCTATGAAAGAGAAGAAGTCAGAAAAGCAAGGGGTGGCAGAGAAGAAATCCGAAAAAACTAAATCAGTTGCAAAGAGCGTAGCAAAAGATGAGCCGGTAAAAAAGGCGAAAAAAGCACCAAGAGAAAAGAAGCCAACCGATAAATTGGCCGATAAATCTGGCATGACCATCTTTTTGCAACATATTTTCGGTGATGCGCAAAAACGCAACTTACGCCGCCTTGGTAAGCGAGTTGCCGAAATCAATAAATTGACCGACAAATACAAGAAGATGTCCGACAAAGAGCTTCAGGAACAAACCGAAGTTCTCAAAAAACGTCTTCAAAAACTACAGAAGCAAAGCACTGCTAAGCTCGCATTAGAGAAAGTAAAAGCCGAAAAGGAAAAGGCAAAAGATTCCGATAAGAAAAAATCGTCTGAGAAGAAAAAGTCCAAGAAGGCCGCCAAGAACTATGACGACCAAAAAGATCTCGATGCGATTTTGCCAGATGCATTTGCGCTCGTTCGCGAGGCTAGCGATCGCGTGTTGGGTCTACGCCCATTCGATGTACAGCTGATTGGTGGTATTGCGCTCCACGAAGGCAATGTTGCCGAAATGAAGACTGGTGAANNGGTGAAGGTAAAACCCTTGTGGCGACTTTGCCGGTATATCTGAATGCTTTAACTGGTCGTGGCGTACATGTTGTGACGGTTAACGATTACCTCGCACAGCGCGATGCGGGCTGGATGGGCAAACTTTACCATTTTTTGGGCCTTTCAGTTGGCGTCATTATTAACGAGGCTAGCTTCCGCTACAATCCGGACTTTACGAACG
>DEGE01000016.1:38578-41972 GCA_002351365.1 Candidatus Saccharibacteria bacterium UBA2834 | reverse complement strand
GCCCTGCGGCTCAAGACGTAAAGCAATATTTGTTTCAAGCTCGCGTTTCAGGCGATCGCCAATCTGGCGCGAAGTCGTAAACTCTCCTTCGCGACCCTTAAGCGGCGACGTGTTTGGGCCAATATAAATACTGAGCGTTGGCGCCTCAAGTTCAATTGTCGGCAAAGCCTCTGGATTGTCGCCAGTCGCAATTGTGTCACCAATCGAAGCCGCACCAAGGCCAGCTAGCGCAACGATATCGCCAGCAATCGCCTCATTCGTCTCTTCGCGACCCAAGCCGCGATAAGTATACAAACTATCGATTTTGCCGCGCACAGTTGTGCCATCAGTCTTCATAATCGTTACGGCTTCGTTTTTCTTCAATTTGCCACGGAAAATACGACCAATTGCGTATTTACCGAGGTAGCTATCGGCCGCAAGCGCCGCTACGAGCAGCTGTGCGCCCTTTGAATTGTCTGGATCAACTTGTGGTTCTGGCACTTCGTTAATAATTGCATCAAAAATTACATGAAGATCATCATCGAGCTCAGGCGTCTTACCCGCCTTACCATCGCGCGCGATTGCATAATATGTCGGGTATTTCAGCTGATCTTCGTTTGTAGCGAGTTCCAAGAACAAATCGCCAATCTCGTCCTCAACTTCGCCAAGACGCGCCGCCGGCTTATCAATCTTATTAATGATCACAATCGGCGTCAAAGACATTTCTAGGGCCTTCTGAAGCACAAATTTGGTCTGCGGCATTGGGCCTTCCTGTGCATCCACAATCAAAAGCACGCCATCGGCCATATTGAGCGTGCGCTCTACCTCACCAGAAAAGTCTGCGTGACCTGGCGTATCAATGATATTGATCTTATAGCCGTCATAAAAAACCGCAGTCTGTTTTGCAGTAATCGTGATGCCGCGCTCATGCTCCTGATCGCCAGAATCCATGATTAGGGTCTGCCCCATCTCGGCCTGATTCTCACGAAAAGTATGACTCTGTTTCAACAGCGCATCAACTAGCGTGGTTTTACCATGGTCAACGTGGGCAATAATAGCCACGTTACGAATTTTACTCTTATCGTTCATATCTTATTCCTCACCCTCTTTGGGATTACATTGGAGACTCTCTTTTTTCTTCGAAATGACTAAAATCGTCGAGATTGGTGTTTTCTTCATGAGAGCGCGCCTTAATCGGCGAGCGAATCATGAAAAAACGCCAACATCGGCGATTTTAGACCTTCAGATGGTGGGCGGTATAGGATTCGAACCTATGACCTCGTCTACGTCAAAGACGCGCTCTAGCCAACTGAGCTAACCGCCCATAAAGTCTGCATACATCTTATCATATCCACGCAATTCCTGCAAGCACTACTGCTATTGCAAAAACATAACTTTTATGGTAAAATATAAATATTGTACCTTAGGAGGATATATGTCAGACAAAAACATCGAATTAAAAGTCGAACTCACTCATCTTGACGATTACGACATCGCCCGCAAAGTATTTAATTCTCTGTCGAAAGCTTTCTCCGCCGCCGCGAACAATCCGCCCAGCCACGACTGGGTCGAATCATTCGAAGCAACTCTCAAACAGAGCCTTCACGACTCAATCGACTCAGAAGAAACCAATCTCTCCACGATCTCGTACCAGCACAAGACCAGCGTCTCTCCCGTCGAAGACGAGGATTACGAAGACTATCTGCCCTGGGATAGTATCGCTGGACTTGACGACGACTTCGGCTTTTCGCCGCGACGCCCCCGTAGAGGCTCCTACGACGACGATGATGATTGGCTCAGCGCTGACGATTAAATTCCATGATTCTCCACTATTACACAGCGGCCCTAGGCCGTTTTTTAATACCTAAATCCCGCTTACTCTTGATTTTATCTTCAAAAAGCGTATAATTGGGTCATTGGGTCCGTAGCTCAGCTGGTTAGAGCACCTGCCTTTTAAGCAGGGTGTCGTGAGTTCAAGTCTCACCGGACTCACCATTTTTTTGAAGAAAAAATGTGAGGGCGGTTAGATTTGAACACTTGAAAATCGAAGCCGGACTCACCATTTTTTTGAGAAAAAACGTGAGGATGGTCAGATTTGAACACTTGAAAATCGAAGCCGGACTCACCATTTTTTTGGAGAAAAAATGTGAGGGCGGTCAGATTTGAACACTTGAAAATCGAAGCCGGACTCACCATTTTTTTGAAGAAAAAATGTGAGGATGGTAAAAAATGTCCCCTTTCCAGGGGGTATTTTTTAATATTTTCCTGCAACCTGATTCCAGTTGGCGTGATTCGGTTTCGTTAATAGTTCACGATGAAAGCCTCCACGTGCCGGTTTTGGCTGCTCTTTCGCCTCTTCTTTTTGTTCCGGCCCCTTCATCTCGATCACGATTTCTTTTACCGGTTCAGTCTCATTTTCACTCTTCGCCTCAATTAGTTCTGGGCGACCATCATCTTCTGGTTTCTCGAGCAATTTTTGCTCCTCAGCAGGCTCCGTTTTCTCGTTCGCAATCTGATCATTTTTCTCGGCTGTCTTCACCGTGTTTGACATTGTTGTATTTTTTACAACATCTTCCACTACCCCCTGATTGCTCCCGCAGTCATGCAATAATTCCTGAATTCGCAAGATACGCTCTAGGCCGCCAGCCACCTCGGCATCAGTCTTTGAAATTTCATAAATCGCCCCGTCAATCGTGACATAAAAGTAATCAAAACGACGCCTATCGAAGCGACCACGTTCGTAATGTTTCGCCGAACATTGTGCATCGGGGTTAGACTTAATCTTCTCGAGAATCCTAATTAACTCAGCTCGATCTTGTTCGGCTATCTCAAAATCGCGATTCAATTTTAGAATATCAAACTTATTCCCCTTTTCATCACGACCGGCATACACCCGCTTAATCGCGCGCGCTGATACTTTAGTGCCATCAATCAGATAATCCTCCGCGCTACCAAAAACTGTACCCTCGCGGAAATGACCGAGATAATAACGTTGTTCAATTGATAGAATATTTATGCCCACCTTTTACCTCCACCTATGCTTCGCGTACTTCTTTTTTATGCTTTAAGATAACTGTTATCACGATTACCGCAACAATCACGCCAATTACCGCCACGAACAGCCAAGCCGGACAATTAATTACTACTTGATGATGCGTCTCCTCTACCATTTCGCCATCTTGATTCAGATAAGTAATCTTTTGCTCGACCGTAAAAATACCATAGCCTACATCTTCGGCCGTATCGGCGTTTACCGTTAGGCTTACGTTTGGCACCACCTGACGTTCTTCATCTACTACTACAATCCAGTCCGCCGCGCCACTTAAGCCTTTTTTGTATTGAACAACATTTTTAACCTTATAGCCAACATTGCCGGTATTCTCTACAGTAGCCTCGGCGTTAATTCGCTTCGTAA
>DEGE01000016.1:33285-38414 GCA_002351365.1 Candidatus Saccharibacteria bacterium UBA2834 | reverse complement strand
CCCACAATCGCGAGCCAGTCCGCACCAAGCTTATATTCGTCAGCTAGATGCAAGTGGTGGGACTTCTCAAAGCCCAGTTCAATTTTTACATCCTCAAGGCCATGATTAATCACCTTGAACGAACTCGTATAGCTGCTGCCGCGCTCAGACAATTCACCAAAATCAAGCTCTGTAGCTATCTCAAGATTTATGTTCTGTTCAGTCTTCGTTTCTTCTTCGGCCGGAGCCTCCTCGGATGCAGGCGCATCTTCACTAGTCGCTACAGCAACTGGCGTCACGAAACCAAGCGTACAAAAACTCGCTAAAATTACCATTAGCACTGATGCTAAGAACTTCTCCATCACTTCCTCGCTTACCTTATGCTTAAATTCTAGCACAAAAATCCCCCGACTGTGAATAGTCGAGGGGGGATTTTTCATTTTTTGCATTAAGCTTCTGTTGTGGGCCTGAACTGAACAATGCGGCCGCCCGCCTCATCGGCGCCACTCTCCTCGCGGCGCGCTTTTGCGAATAGAACTGGGCCAGAATCTGGCACCACCGGCCAATCGAGCTTATCAAGTTCATTGAACCCCTCGTAAAGCTTAGCTAACGCCGAATCATTCAGGCGCATCGCCATTTCGTCGCGCCAATATAATTCATAGCTGCCACCGCTCTCGTGATCAATCTCCGCCTGATAGCTTACGCCATTCAGCATCACATTAATCTCTTTCACGATGCGGCCAGGACCGAGCTTAATTAGCACCAGGCGCTTCAGCAGAGTCTTGCCAGAAAATTGTTCATAACACTCCGTAAACGCCATTAAGCCATCTATCTGGTCGAAACTAATCGCGTCATCCGGGATGCCAATTCCGGCAAGCATTTCTTCGAGCTTCACCGACAATAATACTTTACTGCCATCAAAACGATACATCATCGTACCCATATCTACCCCCTCTCTAGCTATGCGTTGATTGCTATGTCTCTTTGGTTGCTCTGCAACCAGTGCTGCAATGACCACGACGATCGCCATCAGTAACAAGATGAATCCTAACCAGGGCGCCGCCCTCATCAAAATCAAACTCATTACCGCAAGAATTGCCGCTATCACCACAATCGTCAATCTGAACAGCTTCATATTACCATCTCCTTTCACGCAGAAACTGTGCATCAAATGGTGAAAATGTGCGCAGATGCCCCTTGGATAAGGAAGGCATCAATCATCTTTATATTATACCACAAACAATGCAAAAAATCAACAAAGGAAAAGCCGAGGCATAAATTGCCCCGGCTCGTAAAAATGCACCCACCCCCAAGGAGACGCTCGTCAAAGTACTAAATTAGCCTAAATCGGCCAAATGCTCAACTTCCCAAGTAATATTCTGCCCCGGCGAGCATTTGATACGCCTAATAAAGACCCCGTCGGGATCCAGGCGTTCGCTCATCCGCAGACAAAAGCTGTTCGGTCGACTCTCTTCCGCATCGGAAAACTCCGCGTTAAAAATCACCGCCAAATGATGCTTCTTGCCATTCCGGATAATTTCCCTCGTCAGCATCATCGGCGAACCGCTCTCCGGATCTTCGACTGCAATCATCATCGGCCCCTCATCGGCTTCGTCGATTGCCAGTCGACGCGCCGCATTAAAATCGCTACGGTTATTACTGATACCCAGCGTACCATAGCGTGAACCAGCCTCGTGGTCAATCGTCACGACGATATCATCGCCACGACCGATTTTCATCATCTGCGACAGCGGTAAAATCAGCAAATCACCACCGTAAATACTTGTACTTCTCATAAGCCACCTCCGAATTTGTAAAGAACGCGCCCCCTGAGTGAGTTTTTATCATACCATAAAATCAGCAAATTTCCAAAAACTAACAAAAAAGCAGCCAGAAGGCTGTCATAAAACATGGTGCACCCGACTAGACTCGAACTAGCACAGCCGTAAAAGTGGCCACTAGCACCTCAAGCTAGCGTGTCTACCAATTCCACCACGGGTGCAACTGTACCAATTGTATCATAGAAACCAACTTTTGTAAATCTTATGGCGTCTGCATTACTGCCGTACGGTTAATTGCCCAGTACTCTACGTCATTAAAACGGTCGAACGCATCAGTAAATTTGGCATTTTCGGAGAAAATCTGCAAATTATCCTGATAGTAATAATCTACTGCCGAACGATAAATACCTATTGCAGGAACTTCATTTACCCAACGCTGCAAAAAGGCATTCAGTTTCGAAGTGCGCAAATTAGCATCCAATGTCGTTCTCGCCGTCAATAATGCATCATCCGCCAAGGCGTTATTGTAATTACTAAAGTTCCAGCCCGCACTATTAGCCTGAGTCGAACTATAGAAAATAAATGGATCGGCGCTCACGCCCAGGTCCACCTCATAGAATAAGATGTCATAATCACGCGGACGCACTACTTGCGCAAAGAAGTCCATGTTCGGCTGCGTATCGTCAAACACATTCATTACAACGGTTATGCCAAGGTTTTCGAGTTCTTTAGCAAAGCGCTGCGCCACGCTCTGAATCGGCTCACGCTTACGGACCGATATGTTTATCGTCACATTCGCGCCAGATTCATCAAATAATTTACCGTCCTCATCGAAATAATACTTATTCTCTGCTAATATTTTTTTTGCATCGTCAATACTATTAGCCGCCAACGCAGGATACTGCAAACCCGGTTCCTGCTCTTGCAAGAACGGATAATCCATTGCTCGCATTTCATCCAGGCCTTCGCGCACCTTTGACATATCGACACCTCGCTGAATCGCCTGGCGCAAAGCCACGGACTTTAATGTCGCGCTCTGCGTATTCAAGAACGCGAACACGCCACCATTCGTCAAAGTTGTTCGATGATTGACGTTTATATCGTTATCCGTTAAGCTCTCCGCTGTCGCCTGTACCGTAGAATCACGCAAAGCATCGGCAATTTTGTCCGTACTATTATAGGTTTTTAAGATAAAACTATTT
Source organism: Candidatus Saccharibacteria bacterium UBA2834 (assembly GCA_002351365.1). GTDB lineage: Bacteria > Patescibacteriota > Saccharimonadia > Saccharimonadales > Saccharimonadaceae > UBA2834. Next base: position 35,452 of record DEGE01000016.1, on the reverse strand, counting down.
AATTTCGTTTTGCTGCCATAGTATTGTTCATTGCGGTCAAGGTAAATCATTTGCGTGTAACGGTTGTTACCGCCACCATTCTGTACGGCTTTGTATTTAAACGGGCCAGAACAGATCGGGTCACTCGAAAAAGCATGTTCATACACTACGGCCGGCTTAACATCACCCAAGATATGTGACGGTAGTAAAGGAAACTCCAATGTATCCTCAAAATCCAAATAGACCGAAGGTAGCGTAAAGATCACTGTACGGTCATCGGTTTTTTCTAACTTAATCCGCGCAAAATCCGCCGAAATCGTCGTCTTTGCCGAATCGTCTTCAATCAAACCTACTGTATAAATAATGTCGTCAGCCGTGATTGGTTCACCATCCGACCATTTAATGCCATCGCGCAAAGTCACCGTCCATACCTTACCGGTTTCGTCCATCTTTACGCTCTCAGCTAGATCCATACCAATATGCCCCGATATGTCCGGTGAAACCAAATTCGCAAACAACAGACGCGACAAAGTCTTTTCTGCATTAGTTGTCGCATAAAGCGGATTCATGCTCTTCACTTCGCCTAAAGTTGCCTCGATATACTCACCGCCCTCCGTAAAGGCCGTCGTTTCACATGAGGAGCTATACCAAATAATTTGCACAATCGCCAACAAGAAAACTACAAGCACTAATAATACCCATTCGACTACCCACAAACGTACTTCGCGTACATTTTTGAGTCGCTGGATAAACATCGTCGAAAAATGATCGCCAGCCTTCTCCCCTAGCTCATTTGCTCGCGTCAAAAAATCTTTCTTGCGACTATCTTTTTTGCCCACACTTTTTGTCTTCAACTTCATTTACTAAACAATTAAGATTGATAGAATCGATAGTACAAATATTACTGCAATCACGATCGTTGTATTATAGAGCGACTTCTCGAGGCCACGGCGCTCAGTGTTAAGCTCACCTGAGCCACCAAACCCTGCACCCAAAGAAGCGCCACGTTGCTGCAAAAGAATTAGCAAAACCAACAAAATTGCCGAAGCAAACACGACTACATTTAGAATCACACCTATATTCATATGTCTTATTTTACATCAGGTAGTATTAAGTTGACAAGATAGTTGAAAATCGAAATCACCAAACAACCACCTACGGCACCCCAGAAGCCAATTGTTACGTGTGGGATTATCCAAATCGTTAGACCAACCATTGCAGCATTCAAAATAATCGTAAAAATCCCCAAAGTCACAAAAAGGAAAGGTAAAGCCAAAATAGTTGCTATTGGTCGCACTAGGCTATTTACTAAAGCGAAGGCTAACCCAGCCCCAACATAGAACCACCAACTTTGCTGCAAATATTCATAGCCTTCTTTAAAATGCGCAAACCAGTTGATGCACATATACATCGCCACGATCGACAAGGCCCAGCGCAACAAGAAAGTTAAAAGCTGTCTCTTTATCATATCCTTCTATTTTAATGCATTTTTCCGCTTAAGTAAAACGTGGTACTGCACCGCAAAACGATGACTCTCGTCGTCAATCCTGGCAATTAATTTTGCAATGTGGCTATCTTTTGATAGCTCTACCATTTCATAATCATCATCCCCTCGCGGAATCACAATGCGTACGCGCGCATTTCGCGTATGATCGCCACTTTTATCACGCCCAATTATGGCGATTCCCGCCTCAGTCACAATTTTTCGCACCGCATCGAGCTGGCCAACCGATCCGTCTAATACTATCAAATCCGGCACCCCCCAATCGTTCAGATGATGCAAACGTCGCGTAATTACTTCCAGCATACTCGCCGGGTCATTGTTTTGTTGCTTACGCAGCTTAAAACGACGATACTTTGTTCTATCTGCTGCCCCATTTATGAAGCATACCATTGAGCCAGTCACGTTCGTCCCAGATTGGTGACTGATATCAAAGCCCTCTATACGCCCCGGTGTTTTCTTTAAGCCTAAGATATCTTGCAAATCATGCAATGCTTGATCGCTCGAGATATCCAAAAACTCCTTGTCCGAAAACACTATCTTGGTATTTATCCCCTTCAAGCCATAAAATTGATTACGTAGCGCCGCTGCCTTCTCGTAATCCCCTTTTGCGGCCGCATCATACATTTGTTTTTCAATGTCACGAATCAGTTTTTTGCGATTCCCTTTCAGATAGCTAATCATCTG
>DEGE01000016.1:20238-33228 GCA_002351365.1 Candidatus Saccharibacteria bacterium UBA2834 | reverse complement strand
GTCTTTCTGCCAGTATATGGCTTATCGTAATACGGAAAAATTTTGCGCAAGATTCTCAATGCCCGCTGAATCGCCACTTTACCATAATATGGTCCCAGATATTCCGCTCCATCATCATCTGGATTTCGCGTCATCGAAACATAAGGCACCTCAGACTTCATATCAATCCGCACATAGCTTACCGTTTTATCATCGCGCAACAAGATATTCCACTTCGGCATGTAGCGCTTAATCATCTCAGACTCCAAGAACAAAGCATCCATTTCCGTATCGACTACTATCCAATCCGTATAGTCAATTTCCGCTACCAGAGCCCTTGTTTTTGCATCCTTACGTTCCGGCGACTGGAAATACTGGCGTACGCGATTCTTTAATATCGCAGCCTTACCAACATAAATCACTTCACCTGCGCGATTTTTATGAAAATACACGCCCGGCTCAGCTGGCAACTCCTTCAAATGCGCTTTTTGACGCTCTGTCATCGTGATTTTCATGCTTATTCTAATTATACCGCACAAAAAGTATCCGCTCTTTAGCGGATACTTTAAGGAAAGATATTAATTACTCTCTATGCACGCATTGACTTCGGAATCACCCATAACGTTGCACTTCGTCTCCGAAGCGCCACCAAACGCTGTCAGGAGGTCCGTTATCTGTTTCCAGTAATCTTCGAATGTAAGCTTCTTATATTCTTCAACCTCCGCCTTGGTCTCTTCTACGCAATTGTTATAGAGATCCTCATTGTCCTCATAGAAATAGCATTGCAATTTAATATAGGATTCTTGATTCTCGATGACAAAATCTCTTTGCTTTTCCCAGGCATCTTTCGTAGCTTCAAGCATCGTCTTAGCTTCGCCTGGCTCGGCAATCGTCTGTGCATCGTAACTTAGCTCAAAATCATACTTAACAGTATCGTATTTGCTAGAGGCATTGATAACGGCATGCATAATCTCATGCGTCCAGCTTTTTACGCCAAAGTACACATCACCAATCGTGTATTTAACGTCCTCTTTTTCTTCATCGTCGTCATCAAGAATGGTTTCCCAATCATCATCTTCATCGGTAATATCCCATTCCCAATCGTCTTCTTCTTCATCCTCATCGATGATTTCCAGAGCGTTAATCGAGTTCTCATCCCCGCCAGTATTCTTGCCGATTAGACCTTTCGTAGCGCTATTGCTCTCGCTTTCTTCGTAGCACTCGCTAAAATCGGCCGCTTCTTCAATTTTGCCTACGGCTTCCTTGAAGCTGTCGAGCTTAGCTTGGTCGATATTAATCTTGTAATAAACTAACCCTTCTTTGGCTCCTTCGAAATTCTCAACGACATCGCCAAATTCAAAGAAGCTATTTTGTTTATAGGCATCCAAGACCTTCTGCTTCGCATCGCTAGCAATTTTTTCGTAGTTTGTCGTCAAGCAGCCAATCACATCATCTTTATATAGCTGTTTGCCTAACATTTCACGAATACTCTCATCACTAAGCTTAATCCAGACGTCTTTACCAGCATTCTCACCCAGGGCTTTGTGCTCTTCATAGAATTTCTTCGTTTCACTATCAAGTCCATCATAATAGCTCATCGAAGAGTCATCATCATCGTCCGACTTACCATTCTGATGTTCCGATACACCCGACTTTATAAAAAGCTTGCCACCTTCTACGTAGGTTAACTCGTTCTTTTCAGTGTCGGCCGAATCGTCATTATAGTGTTCGATTGCGTTCTGACTCAAGTAGGCGCTCACGCCATTCATGCGTAATTCAAAATCAACGACTTCTTTTGCCAATTTTGTTTTATAATCCCGCGTTGTCCACTCTTTGACATCCTTATAAGTAGTCGTAGACGTACCCTTGACAGACGTAAAGCCTAGCCCCGTGCCAGCACTCTTAATCTCGCCATTAGCCAACTCGACATTGAGTAGCTTAGACATCGCATCAACTGACACATTATCCTTTGACTCGTGTCAATTAAAATACAAAATCGCCGCAACGCCACCACCAATTAGGATTAATAGTACGATAATTATTGCAATAATTAAGCCAGTCTTTTTCTTCTTTTTTACCGGCTCGGCTGCTTGTATTGTGCTCTGCGCTTCAGCAGTAGGCGCAGTAGTATCAACTACTGGATTTGCCGCTACAGCTTCTGCAACAGGATTAACTGGCGTCTCCGTTGGAGTATCAGTTGCCGCAACTGGTGCTGCGGTTTCTGGTGCTGGAGCCGAGCTGTCTTCTGCTGCGGGCTCAGCTAAACCTTCCGTTTCGGCCGAAATATCAGGCTCAGGTGTTGTATTTTCTACAACATCACCATTCAATAAATCGTCCATCTGGGAAGCAACGTCGCCATTTTCCTTCGTATCTTCAGGTTGCATAGTCTCCCCTATATTAACTTTAATTGGCTCTTCCGCTGAAACTATTTCTTTACTCGCAAGAGGGTCCTCAACTTGGTCAATATCGGATTGCAAATCCTGCATATTAACATTATTGATTTCGTCCCGCTCAGCAACTAAAGTCGACTCGTTGTTTATCGGATCGGCCGAAATAATGGTCTCTAGGTTACCGGAACCAACCGCGCCAGGTATTTCCATGTCCGCTTCGGTCAGTATCTCGTCTTCGGTTACGTCCAACTCTTCTTCGACAAAGGGGTTAAAAACTTTATCCTCGGCATCATCTATAAATGCCTCTTCAGCCCTCGCCTCTTCTTCGATAGAAACATTGGTACTCGCCTCGTCCTGCACGGGCTTTGCGCCCGCGCCGGTACCTAGATCATCATTATTCATTCAATTTATTATCCAAATTATTCTTCGTCGGTCGTGTCTTCTACTGGAGCAACTTCATCGCCGCCATCAATCACGTGGATTTCGCAAGTTGCACCATGTGCACGTGCGCAAGCCTCGATGGACTCATATTTGCTCAGAATCTCGCTCGAGAAGATAAATAGCCATACGGCAACAGCTGCGAAGATAATCGTTGTTAAAGCAAACATACAATAGAAGAATTTATATTTGCCAGTAGCTTGATGCTCTTCTGGGTATTTTTCGTATAGTAAACCCTTGCCTTGTGCTTTCTTGGTAGTAGCCTTTACGGTTGTCGTTTTCTTAGCAACCGGCTTCTTTGCACTAGTAGTTTTTTTCTTAGTCGTGGCTTTAGTAGCCATAGCTTTTTGCCCTCCTTAAAAAAATTCGCTTTTGCTTAAAATATAACACAAAATAAATAAACATAAAAGTTTTCTAAAATCCGCCCTGCCAAATACATCCTGCTTATGCTATAATAATGTCAATTAGAGTTATACGCATTAAGGGAAGAAAGAAGAGGCATTCAATGCAAAAAGATAACTGCATTATTAAATATATTAAGGCGCGTCAGATATTAGATTCTCGCGGCAACCCAACCGTCGAGACTGACGTCGTTCTTGAAAGTGGCCATGCTGGTCGCGCAGCTGTACCATCTGGCGCATCTACTGGCGCTGGCGAAGCACTCGAACTCCGCGACAATGACGATACCCGCTTCGGCGGCAAAGGTGTCTTAAAAGCCGTCTGGAACGTCAATAGTAAAATCGCAGACGTATTAATCGGCAACGACGCCAGTGACCAACGCAAGCTCGACCAACTTATGCTCGACCTTGATGGCACCGAGAATAAATCAAATCTTGGCGCCAATGCTATTTTGTCCGTATCGTTAGCTGCCGCTAAGGCCGTCGCTCACGCTAAAGGCCGCCGCTTCTATGAATACGTTGCAGACATTGCTGGAACGGGCGAAGAAATGCGCCTTCCAATGCCAATGATGAACGTCATGAATGGTGGTGCTCACGCCGATTGGTCAACCGATTTCCAGGAATACATGATTATTCCAGTTAGTGCCACGAATATTCAAGACGCTGTACGTATGGGTGCCGAAGTATTCCACGCGCTAAAGAAGATTCTGAAAGAACGTAAGTACGCTACTACCGTTGGTGACGAAGGCGGATACGCTCCTTTCGTCAAAGATGGCAACAATGAGCCACTCGAATTAATTAAGCTCGCAGTAGAGGCCGCCGGTTATGAACTAGGCAAAGACATTGCCATCGCCATGGACATTGCCGCATCAGAATTTGCCGAAGATGACCATTACAAACTCAAGACCAATGGCGACTGGAAATCTAGCGACGATCTCGCTAACTGGTATCAGTGGATCATCGACAACTATCCTGTCGTCTCTATCGAGGATGGCCTTGGCGAAAACGACTGGGGTGGCTGGCGCATGTTGACCGAACGCTTCGGCGATCGCCTACAACTCGTTGGCGACGACCTCTTCGTTACCAATTCCAAGCTCCTCCAGCGCGGTATCGACGAGCATGCCGGCAACGCCATCTTAATCAAGCCAAACCAAATCGGCTCGCTCACCGAGACCATCGACGCCGTAATGCTTGCCAAGAAGAATGGCTACAACTGCGTCATGTCGCACCGCTCTGGTGAAACCGAAGATACTACCATCGCTCACTTGGCCGTCGGCCTCGGCACAGGTCAAATTAAAACTGGTTCCCTTAGCCGTTCAGAACGCATCGCCAAATACAACGAACTAATGCGTATCGCGGAAGCCAACCGCAATCTTGGTCTAGAAAATCCATTCAAGAAATAACCCCTTGGGGCAGCCTCCGCCCCACTTCCCGGACACAAAAATATCTCCCCTGGGCAGGGAGATATTTTTTTATACAACAAAATTATTTTTCGTAACCAGGCTTACCCAACAGCTCAAACATCCGATTTTTGTAAGCTTCTACGCCTGGCTGATTAAACGGATTCACTCCCAATAAGAAGCCGCTCAATGCGCAACTCATTTCAAAGAAGTAGATTAAGGCCCCCAACGAGCGTTCATCTAAATCAGGCATCACAACCTCAAGGATTGGCACTCCGCCCGCCAAATGCGCCTCACGCGTCGCCGCATTCGCAGTCTTACAAATATAATCCATTTCCTTGCCCTCAAGATACTTCAAGCCATCCAAATCCTCTTCAAGGGTCGGAACTTTTACCGCGTCATAATCAGCAGCAATCTCAACGAACGTCTCAAACAAATTTCGACGCCCTTCCTGAATATATTGCCCCATCGAATGAAGATCGGTCGAATCAATCACGCTCGCCGGATAAATTCCTTTGCCGTCTTTACCCTCGCTTTCGCCAAACAATTGCTTCCACCACTCATTAAACTGCGTAAATTGTGGCTCAAAATTAGCTAAAATCTCAATGTCGTAATTCTGTTCAAGTAATATATTGCGAACCGCCGCATATTCAGCCGCCTTACCGCCGTCGGATATCAAGCTGGCTCTTTCTTCCTCTGCGCCATCCATCAACGCATCAATATCGATGCCAGCTGCCGCAATCGCCAACAAACCAACGCCAGTCAAAACCGAATAGCGACCGCCAATATTATCTGGCACTACAAAGCTTGTATATCCTTTCGCTACCGCCTCATCGTGCAATGCTCCCTTATTCGCATCCGTCGTAGCATAAATGCGCTTCGCCGCTTCGGCTTCACCGTACTTAGCAATCAACTTCTCCTTAAAAATCCTAAACGCTACAGCAGGCTCCGTCGTAGTTCCAGATTTAGATATCACATTGATTGAAAAATCCTTATCGCCCAAATCTGCTATAACTTTTTCAACCGCACGCGGGCTTAAAGAATTACCAGCATACAAAATCTTCGTACGATTACGCTCGCCACCCAAAGCTTCAATCACGGCACGATGCCCCAAATAACTACCGCCGATTCCAATACAGACTAGGTAATCCGAGTCCGCGTTAATTTGCTTAGCAGCCTGCTTAATTCGCGCGAATTCATCCTTGTCATACTTAACAGGTAGATCAACCCAACCACCAAAATCATCCTGCTGTGCGCGCGCCACATAGTTCCGCGCCTCTGCTAGCTTCGCCTCAAAATCAGTAGTCTTTACGGCATCGCCAAGACTACATTTGAAGTCAATCATGATTCCTCCGTTTCGTTAAAGCTTATAGACTGACGGCAATATCGTGTAAATCACTAGAATTAAGCTCTGCAGCTTCGCCGTCAACAATATAAAGCACACCACCATTCACCCAGACAGCCTTTGAGCCCGAAATATAAATCGTTAGCCCTTGGCCTTTCGCTATCGAATAATCATCACCCCAATTCTTTTTAACGTAATTCGCTAATACCGCTGTAGAATCCCAGCTTGATTTCTCTTCTATTAAGCTGAAGGTTTTACCAATATCGTTCTTGAAATTCATTGTAATCTTGCCGTTCTCTTCTTTGACAAGACCATCAAGCCGATAATTGCTTGGCACATAGCTAGGATAAGCATTCGAAATACCAGCCTGCATGGCGGCAACCCGCACCGAAATATCAGGCAAATTCAAGCTCACCAAATATCCCAATAGCCCAATCGAAATAATTGCCATAGCCATCGCAACAGCGAAACGCTTTTTCTGCCAAAAATGCTGCTTTTTTATCTTCTTTTCGCCGAAATCTTCTTTCGTATTTTCAGCGCTCTGCATACGCTGTAATGCCTGCTGAATTGCACGATCTTTCCTTTCCTGTGCCGTAATCCTTGCCGGCGCCGGTGCAGCCTGAGCCGCCATTCTAGCTCGCGTAGTATCCAATAACTTATGTCCCTGAGGACCAATATCCTTACTCTCTTGTTTGCGGGTCTGCTTTAAATCTGTCGCCGCTTGCTGACGTATCTTAGCTAGTTGTTGAGCCGTAATGCGCTTACCAACCTGTTGTTGCGCCGCATTCTGCTGTTGCTTCTGACGTAGACGCTTTTGTTGTTCAATAAACGCCGCGCTCGGTTGAATCTTTCCGGCTTTACTATGCTGAATTAATGACTGCTTTCCTGATGCACCACGCGTACCAGCAACTGATCTTACGACAGCCTTTTGCTGCTGACCCTGTTGCCTATTACTACTCAATTGTTGCTGTGCTGTTTTCATGGATGTTTGCTGCGCAGAGACTCTTGCTGGCGCGACGGTTTTTTTCTGCTGAGTCTGAGCAACTTTCTGTTGAACTTTTGCAGTGCTTTGCGTTTTTGCCACAGCGCTCGGTCGTCGCACGAAACGACGATTTAAAGTCGAGGATTTTTGGAGTCTACGATGGTCAACTGAACTCGCATGGTTAGTTGTCGCACCTTTTCTTGAAATTCTATTAACTCCGTCCATTTTACCTCGCTTTATTCTGCTAATGTTATCTTAAAACACTAGCCGGCGAAAATCAATAAGCATTTTAATAAAATTATTCAACGAAATTTTATTTTTTAAACATAACCATTTTGCTGAACAATAATGCTATAATAACAATAGTTAATTATGGACAGACAAAAGACTAAGAGGATTCGCTCCGCGCGAGTCATCGCCACTAACATCTTTATGGGAATCGCGGTAGTTGCTATTGTTGCAGTTCTCATGCTCATTGCTATGGGTTTTTCATTTAACGAAAAAGGTAATCTCGAGCAATCCGGACTGTTGCAGATTGCATCGCAACCAGGCCGGGCCACTGTCGAAATCGATGGCAATCAATTATTTTCACTCACCGAAGTCAACAAAATGGTCAGCAGCGGCGAACATGATATTAAAGTCAGTAAATCCGGCTTCGATACCTGGAGCAAGCATATTAATTTAAGCGCCGGATTACTTACGCGCATCGAGTGGGTGCGCCTCTTCCCCGTACAACAAGTCATCGAAACAACCGACAGCTTCGGCAAACTTCGTTTAATATCTTATTCCAATGACCGCAAGCACCTTTTAACATCCGAGGTCAATAGCACAAGTCTTCACTATATCAGCCTTCAAGGTAACGAGACTAGCCACAAAAAACTCGACCTCGCAAAAGTATTCAATACAGACCGCGAACTTACTCGCCAAGGCTCCATCACGGTTGAATCTTGGAACGATAGCAATAATAAAGTTATTCTACGTTGGATTCGCGAAGACCAAGTCAATTGGTACTTAGTCGACCTCGGTGACGAAACGAAAGCCATCGACCTTACAGCTAAATTCGGTTTCAATTTCACACAAGTCAACGCCATCAACGATTCCGCCTCCAAACTCTGGGCGCTCGAAAATAATAACCTACATGTCATAGATATAAATGAATTAAAAATTTCTAGTGCGCTCGCATCCGACATTGAGTCTTTCTCGTGTAATAAAGATGTTGCGGCATATGTTACAAATAACATTCCAGTCGCCACTACCGACCAAGATCTCAGCACGGAAGTGACCGAAGAAGATAGTCTTGACGGCGAGGAAGTTACAACTGAAAACACTTCTGGCCGCGCCTTCTACACATATAGAGACGGCGAAGATGGTTCCGTTAAAATCTTCGATCTTAAAGATGACGACGAAATCGTTTTCGCATTGGGAACTTATTGGGGCGACGAATGGATTGCGTATTCGCTGAATAATAATATCTATATCATTGCTGGCAAATATCCTACTTATAAGAAAAGCGATAGCTCAACCCTTGAGCGCGTCATGTCGCACAAAAACTTAGCCTATTCACCGACTTCCGTAGACGTCAACGATAGTAATCGCGTAATCGCTTTCTGGTCAGGTAAAGACGTTGCCACCTTCGACATCGAAACTCGCGATTATTACGATTTCGAATTGGACACTAGCAATACAATTAGCTGGTTAGATAACTACCTTATCTGGGAAAGCACCGGCGATAAAATTATCGTTCGAGACTTCGATGGCGACAATCGTCGCGAAATCATCAACAACACCAGACACGCCGACCATGCCATTATTACGAACAACAATAACTGGCTCTACTACTTTGATTTAGTCGAAGAAAAGCAAGATCCCGTCGTAAACGAAAACGGCGAAACCGTCGAAGTTGCGCCAACCTACAATTACGTTCTTAAGCGTTATAAGCTCACTATATAAATAATTAATCATGCCAATAAAATAAGACGCCCCTTACCGAGGCGTCTTTTTATGTATTGCCCATCCCCCCTCGAGATACTCTCACTGCCTATTTATTGTTGTCCGGTCAACCACTTCCAGAACGCTTCTAGCGGCGTATCCTGGTTCGACGGCATTGACACGTCTGAATCTGAGCCACCCTCGCTTTCTGACGGCGCCGGCGTTACGGCGTTTTCATAGCTAGGATTAATCTGTTCCGCATATACTAATAAACGATAGCGCGAAGTCCCCAATGGCGTACAGGTAATCAAAGTTATCATTGGTACACCTTCGTTATCATTGGCAACCTGTGCTAAAGATTGCACATCTGTCGGCTCTACTACTTTCGTACCCTGGACACGATAAGTGTAGCGAACGCCATTATAGTCTACGTAAATCTTATCTCCTGCCTCCATTCGCGTCAGCCCAGAAAAGATAAACTTATAGTCGCTCGTGCCATATACATTGCCAGCCGAATGTCCAGACACTACAAAATTGCCAATTTCGCCCGGTCGCGCTGACGCCCCCTTTACTGAAAAGTTAGCCACCCCATTCGCCATTGCTACATTCATCGATTTTACATCGGTTTGCGAACCAAAAGTAATTGGTACCTCTACATTCAATTTCGGAATCATTAAAGTCGGATTTTCATGTACGGCGATTGCCACAGTAGGATCAATCTCGGTAATTTCGGTTACTTCACTATTACCTGGCGAGACATACGCAACAATATTTGCTGCAATTACTTGGTTGTACTGTAGTAATAAACCCCCAACCAAAATCACTAAACCAACCGTCAAAGGAATAAAGTGCTTAGATTTGCGAACCTTTTTGGCGCGCTCCTGCGCTTTAGATTGAATTTTTGACCTAAAGTCGTTTTGGACTTCTTGCGATTCTTCGGTTATAGTGTGAATAATCTCTTTCGGCTTCTCTGGAACTTTCGATGCAGCATCTTCTTGTTCTTTGCGCTGCTTGTCCATCATTTGTCGTTCTAGACGCAAACGCTCACGTGCAACGTATTCACGTGCAGCTTTGCCGTAATACTCGCCGTAATACTTCTGATAATAGTCCTGCCAAGCCGAATGGTATTTTTTCCAATCTTCTTGCTTAATCTGTGGTGCCGGTGAATTCTCTGTCGGCGCACGATAATCCTGAGCTCTGTGCTGATAAGCTTCCAGAACTCTTTTACGCGCCAACTCTGTCGCCGTCATCTGCTGACGGCTCGCGCTACTCATCCCACCATCCTTATTATCCATTGCTCTTATTCTAGCACAAACGCTGTTTTCATGATAGAATCAGATTATCACTATCGCATCTGGGCGAGTGGTGAAATTGGTATACACGACAGACTCAAAATCTGTTGGCAGCAATGCCGTGAGGGTTCAAGTCCCTCCTCGCCCACCATACAAACAATAGCCGTAAGGCTATATTTTTATGCTAAACTAAAAGCATGAGCACTAAAGCAAAGACTTCAGCAAAAGCTAAAAAGCAAACCAAAACCGAACATCCACTACTGGTTGCCACGTCGACTTATAATATCTTATCGACGGTCTTCTTCATTCCCGCCTTCATTTGCCTCCGCATTATGGACACGCGCGACTCACTACCGTTTTGCAACAACAACATACTAATCGATAACTCAACTAACGAAGTACGCTGGGGTGCAATCATATGGATTGCCTATATAATATCGGTAGTAATCGCTCTGATTATCAATGTCCTTTCTATCAGATATTTAGCCAAGCATAGCGATGTTGCTAAAATGAAAAAAATCTATATCACCTCTCTTGTTGTCTATTTCCTGCCAACCATCGAAATTATCATCTTAGTTCTTTTGCCACAAGAAACCCGCGAAAGCCTTTTCCATCTCAAAAACGCCTGCATTCCTAGAACTATTACAAATTAGCACCAATTGACAACATAACACTTTTATCCTATAATTATATCAATCGAGCATTCGGCTGCATTTTGTAGCCCTCGAATAGATGGTTTCCCATTGTACGTTGAAAAGGAGTTGATTGTTATGTCATTGAGGAAAATCTTAAGCTATTTCAATGCTGGTATCTGTCAAATATCAGCACCGGAGTTAATTGCAATTGGTCTCAACATCGCAACCTTCATACTGTTCGGCAGCCTGCTGCAAAGCGCGTATCTCTGGATAATCATTATTATCTGTGATTTATGCGTTCTGGGCTCACATGGTGCATGGGTCATATATGGCGGTGATCCCGTTCACGGCCCTTGGCGCACTCCTGCCCCGCTAACAGCGCGCTGCATCGCCAGCGTCAACTTATTCATTATGATGGCCGAAGACAGCACAGACGCGATTCTGAGCACCTTCTCGTGGTACGTAGCAACGATAGCTGCAATTTGCTGGGCTTTCTACTGTATCCTTCTCGCAATGCATCAAAAGAATCCAACCTGGCTCGAAGGCACGCATGGGCGCATCGGTGCGCCTAACTGGATTTCGATTATGCGCATCGCATTATCAATTCTGGTTCCCCACCTATATGCCGTACAACCGTTTGGAGCTTCTAGCAATGCCATTGCTACCATCATCTTAGCCCTCGCAATCGCAACTGACGCTGCAGATGGCTATATCGCACGTCGCCTCGACCAGATGACCAAAGCCGGCAAAGCGCTTGATCCCCTCGGTGACAAAGTTATCTTTTATCCGACCGCCATCGCCTTTATCTTGTTAACTTCGGGTACCGCCCTTCTGGACGTCTCCTGGATGCGCCTCGCTTTCTACATCGGCCTTGGCATCATGTTCCTGCGCGATGTCTTGTTTATCGTGTGGTTTTTCCTATACTACACCAAACTTTCATCTGGCATTGGCGCCGGCATGGTCGACAAAACTCGCATGGCCATCATGTGCGTTTGGCTCGGTACCGCAGCGCTGGCATTAACTTTCCCGATACCGCAAAGCCGTATGGCGATTGCCGGATTCATCTGCATGTGCGTTATCGCCATTTTGAGCATCACTAGCGTTGCAGTAGACTATCTGCGCATTCGCGACCTAATCAAGCCGTCAGCCAAACCATACGTTGGCCCCGACATCTATGAAGATGAAGAATAATAGCCTTTGACTCCACTCTACCAAAAAGCCGCCCACAGGCGGCTTTTTCCTATCTCAGCGTCAATGCCGTTGCGACAGTTTTCAAATCGTCTTGCTCCGGATTCCAAACACCCAAAATCGCCATACGTGTCACCAGCCCGCCACCGAACAGGCTTATCGGTGTGTAATGCGTATCTTTTATGCTCATCGAGACAACCTCCCCATTCTTTGCTACAATTAGCTGCTCATTATGAAATGTTGCTACGGTCATCTCGTAGCTTAAGGCAAACTTATGCAGCGTCTCCACTAGTTGATTAGTTGGCATAGTCAGCGTAATCATTTTAGGATAGTAGGCCGCCCGAAAGATTTTCTGCAACTGTGCCATGCTTGCAAATAATACCGTTCTACCCTCACGCACGCTCCAATTTACTACGTCATTCGTCACGACATCAATTGCGTCACGCGTCAGATAAACCGGCTTTTCTATGCGATTTAAGAAATCCGCCATAACTACGGATGTCTCGCCGTTCTTACCTAAATCGCCTACTATTACAACCACGTCCGCCCATTCCGCCTGACGCAACAACTCCGGCAAGGATTTTTGACCAAAAGCGCCGGAAGTTTCAGATTCCGCAAAATATATTTCCGGCGTTGATGGTACCATATTTTTTAACGAATCCGGCATCACGGCGCGACATTCCCCCACCCCCATTTTATTAGCTTCTTGCATTGCATTCGCTACGGCAAAAAACATCCCCTTGTTTCCGCCAATTAATAATAACTTACCAGCAAAACGACGCTGTTCTGGTCGCATCACATCTACCTCACCAAAGAGCGGTTCCGCCCTCTGACGACGCCAATAATCAAAATCCGCCATTATTTTATCTCCACGGATATTGGGCAATGGTCGGAGCCTAAAATGTCATCATGAATTTCCGCCCGCTCGATCCGCTCAGCCAATCTCGCCGAAGCTAAGAAATAATCTATCCGCCACCCTACGTTCTTAGCGCGCGCCCCACCCCTATATGACCA
>DEGE01000016.1:14910-20110 GCA_002351365.1 Candidatus Saccharibacteria bacterium UBA2834 | reverse complement strand
TAAATCAATTTCTTCATGCGCAACATTAAAATCGCCGCAAACCAACACTGGCTTCACTTTATCGAGTTGTCGCATGTATTCCAATAGGGCCCTGTCCCATACTAATTCACGATACTTTAGTCGCCCCAAGTCATCTTTTTCATTCGGCACATAAACATTGATCAAGTAAAAATCCTCGTATTCCGCCGCCAAAACGCGCCCTTCTTTGCGCGCATCACCGAAAGCATCCTGCCAACCATCAATCGACGCCTCTATTTCGGCTGGAAACCCATAGCGCACTGCTAACGGCTTGATTTTCGTAAAAATCGCTGTCCCAGAATAACCCGCCCGCTCCGCAGAGTTCCAAAGCTCTTCATATTCCGCAAAGTCCACTTCCGCCTGCCCCTGCTGAGCTTTAGTCTCTTGTAGACAAAGAATATCTGGCCGCTCTTTTGCGACCATGTCTTGTAATGCCCCTTTTTTGAGCACCGCCCGAAGGCCATTCACATTCCACGAATAAATCTTCATTACCTCTAATTATATAACACAAGAAAATACTGCCTCGACTCTCAAGAGGCAGTATTAACAAGAATGGTCAAATTCATTATTCGTGGTTTGCTGATTGATTTGGTCGATATTGCCACCATAATCAATTTCGCCACTTAGTGCTGCAGCACTATAATTTGGCGTTAGTGCAAACATCACCGATAAAGCGACCAGCGCACCACCCCTGAGAGTCTTCGCTTTCATATTTTGACCTTTTTATTTTTGACCTTTTACAAACCCAGGCTAGCATAAGCAATTAATAAACGCAAGCGTTTCTACATTAAAAGATATATAATAAACTTCATGAGTTTACGTAGAATATTTTCAACTAATGGTTTAGTAAAACTAATTTGCAGCTTACCGGTCGTATTGATCGTTCTCTATTTTTTGCCAGCTCTAGGCGTCGTTATGGTAATTGCCCGTTACTTTATCTACGGCGAACGTCATTTCTTTCGTACTCCAGTAGTTTTAATGCTAGCCGGACTAATTTTGCTCGTCCCGCGCGGCTTGCAACTCGCCACTGAAAACTTCAACCTCGGCTTCACTATCCCCTACCTATCGGATATTCTCAATTTTGAACTCTACCCAAAGCTTGCCGATTACGGCCAATTTATCCTCATTGTCGGTATTGTCGTACTAATTGTTTCATATCTACTCAAGAGCTTCATATCTGGTCTAAGCAACAACATCCGCAGCATGATGAGCCAATATGCATCCACAAAACAGGCCGAAGAAATCGAAATCCGCAAAGAAAACGACCTCAAATTACGCGAAAAAGAAATCACTTCCAAGCAAAAAACTCCACATGCCGTCAAGTGTCCACATTGCGGCAAAACCAACTCCATTACCGGCACCGTAGGAAAATGCAAATCCTGCCGCTCCGCCATAGAATATAAAGGCAAATAAATACTCCGTTATAACAGATATAATGTTATAATGCTTATATGACGAAACCTTCACCTCGATTGAAGCAAGCCATAGAGGTCGCCACTAAGGCTCACGAAGGTCAACTTCGCAAAACCGGCGAACCCTATATTATTCATCCGCTTGCAGTTATGAAGATCCTCGAAGAATGGAATATGGACGAGGATACTATTATCGCTGGTGTCTTGCACGATACCGTCGAAGATACTCCCCTAACTTTGGCAGAAATTGAAGAACAATTTGGTAAAGATGTCGCTTTTTTGGTCAATGGCGTCACTAAGCTCAGTAAAGCCCGCTCTGGCATGAAAGACCTCAACGAATACCTGCCAAAAACCGGCGATAATCTCCTCAAGCTACTAATCGCCACCGGACAAGATATTCGCGTTTTAATCATTAAGCTTGCCGATCGCCTCCACAATTTACGCACTCTTGGCGCTCTACCGCCCGAAAAACAGAAAAAAATCGCTCGCGAATCACTCGAGGTTTTCGCCCCACTTGCCGACCGCCTTCAGATGGGCCGCGTGCGTGTCGAAATCGAAGAAACTAGCTTCATGTACGTTAACCCAAAACGTTACGAGGAGCTCAAAAACCTAACAGCCGAACGCCTCAAGAAGGCCGACAAAAAGCTCAAAGCCGCTCAGGAAGCCGTCGAACAAGCCCTCAAGAAAGAACATATCAAATACAAGTGCGACGGCCGCGTCAAATCTATCTACTCTCTCCATAAAAAGCTTGCCAAATACAATCAAAACATTGATCGCATTTACGATATTATCGCGTTGCGCTTCATCGTCGAAGACACTACCACATGCTATTTAGTATTAGGTATTATCCATTCTCTTTTTAAACCCATGGATGGCCGCGTTAAAGATTATATCGCCATGCCAAAACAAAATGGTTACCAGTCACTCCACACTACGGTTATCACAAGCGACAAACAAATCGTTGAGTTTCAGATTCGCACATTTGAGATGCACGACTATGCCGAACGTGGTCTTGCCGCTACCTTCTTCTACAACGAACAAAAGCTCACTTCCGCCTACACCGAAGGTCGCGTCAGCAAATTGCCATCCAATCTTCTCTGGATTAAGGAGTTGCAAGAATCCGCCACGAAGTTGGCTTCCGGCGAAAAAATCGACGAAAAGAAGCTCAAACTCAATCTCTTTGCCGACAAAATCTTTGTCTACACGCCAAAAGGCGACATCATCGACTTACCAAAAGGCTCCATGCCACTTGATTTTGCCTATCGCCTGCACAGCGAAATCGGCGCCCAATGTACTGGCGCCATCGTAAATGGCAAAATGGTCGACCTGCGCACAAAGCTCAAACAAGGCGACGTCGTTGAAATTATTACTACAAAAAACTCAAAGCCAAATCCAGGCTGGCTAGACAAAGTCTTTAGTCGCCACGCACGACATAAACTCGTTAGTCAACTCCGCTCCTTCTTGCCAGATTTCACGCCAAAACCTGCCGAAGATAAAACCAAGAAGAATAAAAAATCACCTAAAGAAAAGGAGCTCGAGGCCAAAAAGGCCGCCGCTGCTGCTCCGTCAAACAAATCCGAGCACAACAAGACTAAAAAGAAACAGATTTGACCTCTTAGCCAATCTGCCGCATAATCCCCCGCACAGCCCCAAGTCAAAAGCTTGGGGCTCTATTTTTTGATACCACCAAATCGCCGATCGCGCTTCGTATATTCAACTATCGCACGGTCAAAATCCGCTTCATGAAAATCCGGAAACTTTGTTTCTGGAAAATAAAACTCAGCGTAAGAATTTTGCCACAACAAGAAGTTGCTCAAACGCAATTCGCCACTAGTCCGAATCATTAAATCTACATCTGGCAAATCCTGATATAGATATTTCGCAAAATCACTCTCTTGCCAGCCCGAAACATCTTCGCCACTAGCCACAATCTTTTTGACCGCGTCCAAAATTTCCGCCCTACCGCCATAATTCATACAAAAGTTTATCGTGCCACCCGTATTGTTCGCAGTCTCACGTACGAGTTCGTCGCGCGCTTTAAGCACCTTTTTCGGCAAAGGCTCGTCGCGACCAGAAAAAATCACACGAATATTATTCCGCATAAACTCCCGTAGCTTATCGCGATACAACAAAACAAATAAGTCCATTAAATGATCAACTTCCGCTTTTTCGCGTTTAAAATTTTCCGTCGAAAAAACATATAGGCTCAGATATTTAACACCTTTTGATAAGATATATTTGCTTAAACTAACCAAATTCTCAAAACCCGCATCATGCCCTTGAAGTCGCGTCATGCCGCGTTCTTTTGCCCAACGTCCGTTGCCGTCAACAATAATCGCCACATGATTCGGTATTTTTAAACCACTATAGTCCATAGCATCATCTTAGCATAAACTTATCACCCATATTTGATATACTAAACGTATGACAACTGGCAAAATTTTCTTATCTGGTGGCGGTGATGAAAAAGCCACTCAAGTTCTCGATAATATCTTTTTTAAAGAAATTCCACTTCATAGCAACATCCTCTATGTCGCAACCGGTTTTCGCGAAAACGAAAAAATACTTCACGCCATGGAATGGATGCAGGATATGATTACCATGCACGGTCGCAGCGACGTTACTTTCCATCTCGCCGACGATTTAACTGGCTTTGAGCATCTTGGCGATTTTTCCGCCATTTATGTCGGTGGCGGTGACGTTGATACCTTGATGGACGAATTTGACCGCACTGGCTTCGAATTTGTACTCAAAAATTATAGCGAACATGGCGGCACAATCTATGGCGGCGGCGGTGGCTCAATCGTACTCGGCAAGTATATCGACACTCGCCGTGAAATTCGCCGTCAATACAAAACCGGCGTTGAACTACTTGGCAAGTATTCCATTTTCCCCGGTTATCGTGGCGAAAACATGGATGGCTGGGTGCCTAGCCACAATTCGCATCTTATTTGTATTCCTGACGGCATCGGCGTAATTATTCAAGACGGCAAAATTGTTGGCGATGCCGGCAAAAGCTACAAAATTTACGAAATCTAATCAGCATGCGCATTCAGCTTGATCAATCCAAAAAATCCGGCATCAAAATCGACCGCAAATACTGCCACGAACTTTTTGCCATCATGGCGCATTTTGAGCAAATCAAACGTAACCCCCAGAGCAAAGTTCATCCCGTCACGAATACTATCCCGGTTTATATAGCACTCTCCAGCATCATGTGTATCTTTTTCTTCTACGAATACATCATGACCGAAATTTTTCTTTTTCTGGTTTTTATGCTAGTTTTTCTAGGAATTATTATCTATGCAGCAACATACCTGCACCGTATTTCGCGCACCCTAAAAGTATTACGCGACAATCAACGTCAACACCGCGCACTCACAATCGAAAAAGACTACATAAATCTCACCAATTCCGAGAACAATTTACAATATCAAAAACGCAACCTCAAATGGATCATCGCCAACCATTACACAATTGCGTTCATTCCTAATAAGCCGAATTTACCACTCACAGCCGTCAGCATTCACTACAAAAAATCAGTCTTCAATGCTCTGCGTAAATACGGCTACGAAAAACTAATAATTGACAATAGTCACAAATATGCAAAATCCAAACAATCCTAAAACCAAGCGCACCACAAAAGTCTTAATAGCTATTCTTGTTGGCTTGGCTATTATTATCGCCGCACTCTGCGCTACTCCATTCGTTCTCGCCACCACTGTACGTGAATTTCGCACCATCAACGACGTCCCCGCGCCAACTCAGAA
>DEGE01000016.1:4958-14898 GCA_002351365.1 Candidatus Saccharibacteria bacterium UBA2834 | reverse complement strand
GGCAACCGTATCGGGCTCCGGCTGGAAAGCTAATATGCGCTATTTGGCCTCATACGAAATCCAGGGTCTCGTCGTCGGCCTAGACGATTACAACAGCGACTCGTTATATGATCGAGCGGCGCCGCGCGACCTTAGCATCGCCTGGGGCGACATGGCGGCCCACAGCAATCTCATCGTCTGGCTACGTGGCCAACGCGAAATGTCGGCCGAAATCACCAAGATGTCCGAATGGATTATTGGTAAAAAATACGACGAGTTAGTTACGCAATACTCCAACAACCACCTCGTCCCAAAGGACCAAAAAATCCTAGCACAAATCAAAAACGTAAAACGCGGCGATTACGTTAGACTCAAGGGCTACTTAGTCGACCTCATTCTGCGCGACACATCCGAGCCATCCGTCTATTATGAGCTCAAATCTAGCCTCACGCGCGATGACACCGGCGATAACGCCTGCGAAGTGATGTACGTAACGGACGTCGAATTACTCGATTAACCCCTTCCCAAAAACGCACACCTTATTGACTTTTTGCGCAAAGTGTGCTATAATAATAAAATATTGCCCAAAAGGCCACAGTAGTACTCGTTCAGTTCGAAAGGAGACCGTATGTCTCGCAGCTACCGCAAGAGCAACTGGCCCAACCCCACGTTCCGCAAGTTCGACAAGCGTCGAGTCAACAAGAAGATGCGCCGCATCTACAAGCACGACCTCGACGCCCCGAACACCGAGCGCGCCCGCAAGCGCGAGAGCAACTTCATCGAGATGTACATGTACTAGACCGCCCACGGCAATTCGCCCCCAGAAAACTGGGGGCTTCTTCTTTGCCTAATTTCCGTTTCTATAACTCTGCAATTTTGACGCGCACCTGTTCGGTCGTATCGCGGTCACGCACGGTTACCGTATCGTCCTCAAGCGTATCGAAATCGATCACTACACACTTTGGCGTACCAATTTCATCCTGCTTGCGATAGCGTTTACCAATATTACCAGAATCGTCCCAAGTCACATTGCCGTATTTCTTACGCAAAGCATTGTAGACGTCTTTCGCTTTCGCGACCAACTCTGGTTTATTCTTCAATAATGGCGATACGCAGAAGCGATATGGCGCCAAATCTTCCGAAAGCTTCAAAAGCGTACGTTTTTCACCATTCACCTCATCTTCTGAGTAGGCCGTGCACAAAACCGCCATTACGAGACGCTCTACGCCCATCGAAGGTTCAATCACGTGCGGAATAAAGCGCTTACCGCCGCCCTTTACGATGTATTCCATATTCTTGCCACTTTCGCGTTGAATATTGCTTAAATCAAAATCCGTACGATAAGCAATACCCATCAATTCTTCGCAACCAATTGGATAGTCGAATTCAATATCAATCGTTCGCTTCGAATAATGCGCGCGATCTTCGGCTGGTACATCTAATTCGTGGATATTTTCTTTACGAAGTCCCATCTTATTTTCGAGGAAATCATGACATCCCGCCAAGAGCTTATCGAAGTTCTCTTCCCAGGTCTCTGGATCGACAAAATATTCAATCTCCATCTGATTAAATTCACGCGAGCGGAAGATGAAATCGCGTGGCGAAATCTCGTTACGAAAAGCCTTCCCCTGCTGCGCAATACCAAAAGGCAAATCAGGATAAATCGTATCAACGACATTCTTATAGTTTGTAAAGATACCCTGCGCGGTCTCGGGACGAAGGTAAGCAATATTGTCAGGGTCAGTGCCGACATTAGTCTTGAACATGCCATTAAACTGCTTAATGTCCGACCAATTCGTCTTGCCACAATTCGGACACTTCAAGTTAAGAGCCTTGAATTCTTCCGTCGTAACGTGCTCAGAAATCTCATCGGACATCTTATCGGCACGAAAACGATTATGGCACTCTTTGCATTCCACGAGCGGATCATTAAAGGTTTCTGTGTGGCCAGACGCCTTCCAGACTTGCGGATTCATAATAATCGCCGCGTCCACGCCATACATATCTTCGCGATTCTCGACCCAGTATTGCCACCAGGCGTCCATGATTTTCTTCTTCAAAGTGACGCCGAGTGGGCCAAAATCCCACGTTCCGGCCATACCGCCATAGACGTCTGATCCTTGCCAAATAAAACCACGTCGTTTGCAAAGGCTAACAATATCTTCCATTTTTGCCATATTTTTCTCCTTTCAAAATACTATCAATCCCCCTAAGTTCTGCTCTATGAGTCACAAGAATACTAGGCCCGAAGGCCACCTTTAAAACCGCCGATGAAATAATCGTATTCTTCCATACTTACGATTATAGCACTTTTCAAGATACGCTTATTCATAACTTCAATTTCATCAATATATAGGGCTTTTGCGTCATAGCTTTTATTCATTTTTTGCGCGCTCAATGCACTTCGCGACATAGATCACTTCGTCAATCAGCGCATCAGCTCCGCGCACCTTTAATGTCACTTCAATCGGCGTCGACACCATTACGCGCATTAATTTAATGTGATCTGCGCCAATTTGCCCACTCGGGTGCTTCGCTAAAGCCATACTTTCCTGGTCCCAATGGTAATACTCCTCAGCTAACAGTTTTTCGCCAACATTATCAAAACGCAGGTTAACTTCTTCGCCGGCAATTCGCGCTAAATTTAAGCTCCACCACGCCCGTAAGACATCTCGCCAACGCCCCTCCTCGGCATGATGCGCCTGCATCGCTCGCAAAGCCTGATGCAGAATATTGAAAAACTCTGGCGAATCAATTTGCTCTGCGCGCTGATTCACTTCACGCAACATTGCTCCAGCCCGTTCAATTAAATCCAAATCCGATACCAATGCATCAAAATGTTCCGCCAAGCGCGCACTAGTCAAAATACCGAGTTCGCCACGCCCTTCATGAATCATCACATCAGAGACAGAAAACAACTCAATACCGCCAGCCAATTTAGATTTCTCTTTACGCACACCCCTCGCTATTACGCTCTTTTTTCCTTCTGGCGTTAATAGTTGCAAGATTCGATCCGCCTCGCCATAATTTGTCCGCTTCAATACAATCGCCTGCGTACGCTTATCCCGTGGATTATCTGCCATTTCTGCCCCTTTCTAAGGCCGTCTGGACGCTTTTTAACAAATCTTGCGGCATCATGTCGCCTTTATCAAAAACAGCCCATACGCCGTATTTTACGAGCTCATCCTCCGGCAACGCTACACTACTAACCACGATTACCGGTACTTTCGCCAGCTCTGGGTAACTTTGCATCTCATTTAATACTGCAAAACCGGTCGGTCCAGTCAATAAAATATCCAAAATCACCAACTCTGGCACCGTTTGATCCATCCACTGCACCGCCGCCAACCCATCATGAAAACATTTCAAATCATAATCCGCCAAAAGTTGCCGGTAGTAGTCTTCCCACCCCCTATCATCTTCAACAATCGCAATCATTACACTAGACTTAATTGCCCACTTACTGGCAAATCAATATAAAAGCTCGTACCGTCACGGTGTCGAATAAGGCCAAAATCCCCCTGCATATAATTTGTAAATTTCGCCGCGATATATAAGCCCAAACCAGAGGAGCCTGGTCGCATCGCAATCTCAACCGGTTGTTTTACGAAGCCATCTTTAATTTCGCGCCAAATCTTGGTCGGAATCGCTGGACCAAAATCCCGCACCGCAATCCGAATCTTCGTGCCATATTTATCGCTCACCGACACAATGCTTGGCAACTCCTCGCCACCATAACTCATCGCGTTCAAACAAAAGTTATATACAACCGAATATAGTAACTGCCGATTTCCCACCACCAGGCGCTTCTTGTTACGATATTCAATGCGCAATTCCCGATGATTAAATCTAAACAAACGCCACAGCTCGTTCACAACATCATCGCAAACCATCCGCGGGTTCACCGGCTCCATTTCGAACAATGCCTCATCCAGTCGCGCAATCTTCGTTAAGTCATTTACCTGCCGAATCGCACGATCACTTGTGGCGACAATTTTTTCGCTAATCTGATGCGCCCGATCAATGTCTTGCTCGAGCTCCAAAGATAGTGCCAATTGGCGCATGAGGCTTAAGGGCGCTTTTAACTCATGCGCCACCACCACCGTGCTGGAATTTGCACTAAAAACCTCACTCTCCATGGCCTCATTTTACATCAGCCGAGAGTGAGGTGCAAAGCAACAGCGTTTTAACTAGTTTCCGCGACGCAAGGTGTCGAGAATCTTGTTAAAGTCGTTTTCGTAAACCTCTTGCGAATCGGTTTGCAGGATTAAGGTCTTATCATTAACCTTAGCCACTACAGCTATACCGACGATACCAGTCGATAATTCGCCAGTATAACGAGTACCAGTGATTTTACCATTATCTGCCGAGAAGGTAGTCGCAGACAAGGTTCCTTGCTTCACCATTGGCGCATAAGTGTTAGCAACCGTATCGTATGAGCGGTTCAAAATCTGGAAGCGCAAAGCATAGCGTGAATCCATGTCGTTAATTGATCCAACTTTCGTTGGTGCGAAATATGCCATGTAATCACTGTTATTCGTACCATCCTGGGCTTCGTATACTTTCCAAACTTTTGGATAACTAAAGTTTATTAAGCCAAAATCTTCCGGACCACTAAACGGCTCTTTTTCTTCTTTTAATCTCTCAGCCAAGGCTTCATTGTCGGCGTCCTGCTGAGCCTTCACGGCCTCTGCAACTGCACGATCTTTCTGCGCAGTAAAGTCCGCGTTCAAGTCATTCCAACGCATAAAGAATAGAACGGCAAAAACAATTGCCACGGCCGCAATGATACAAACAACTACCAAGATAATCGTCTCAACCAAAGTGCTCTTAGATTTTGATTCCGGCATTGGCGGAACTGGAGCTGGAGCTATACCAGTATTTGTTGCTGGCATCTGGCCAGGACCCATCGGTTGCGGTTGATTCATTGCAGGCATCGGGTTCATTCCACCACCAAAACCGTTGTTGTAACCTTCCGGGGAAGGCATCGGTTCTTGGCCCTGCATTGGCGGATATCCACCCATCGAATTCTGATCCATAATGAAATTATATTTTAGCAAAAGCGTTTTTACAAGATTATTTGCTAAAATCCTCGTCAATTACTTTAATGTCATTTTTCAAATTATCAAGGTCTTGTTCTATCTCTTTAGCTAACGTCGTCAGCGCTCTGTAGCGCTCGCTCGCGTCCTCTAGCTTAAAATCATCCGAGTAAAACCAGTCGACCCCTTCTTTTAACTCGGCAATCTTATCGCTAATGCTCTTAGCCATTTTTTCGCTCCTTTACTTCCTTAATATCCGCTTTCGCAATTCTATCACTTGTAACGATTTCAATTTCAGCGCCTTTTTCAAGTTTTCCCCGCGTCAAAGCATAACCTCGCGCCAAAACTCTTTCTGGATTCAATTCTTCCAATGTCCGAACAAGTCCCGCTAGTTCCGTCTCCTGTGTTGTAATTTTCACAACGATTTCGCGCCCAACTTTCGCAATTTCACCCCTGTTTTGCGTAATTAATTCGTCGATCTTAGAATTGAATAAATTTTTTGTTCGCTCTAAATCACTGCGAATATCTGCCCTAATTTGACGCTTATCTTTCGTTAACATTTGCGCCGCATTCGATGGCGTTGATGCCACCACGTCCGCCGCTAAGTCACACAAACTCTCGTCAACTTCATGCCCAATTCCGGTAATCACCGGAATCTTTGAAGCCGCCACGGCGCGCACTAAAGCCTCGTCATTAAACACAGCCAAATCATCGGCACTTCCGCCACCCCGGATAATCGCAATTACGTCAACTTCTCCACGTTCATTGAAATAATTAAGAGCTCGAATAATCTGGTCGGCTGCCACCATGCCCTGCACCTGTGTATGGGCCGTTAGCACTTCCAGACCGCCCCAACGCTCGTTGAGAATCTTACAAAAATCTGCATAACCCGCCGCTTGCGTGCTAGATATTACGCCAATCTTCGTAATCTTCGCCGGTAGCGGACGCTTCTTTTCGATCGCAAATAGCCCCTCTTCAGTCAGTTTTTTCTTCAGCAGCTCAAAACTCTTTTTCAAACTCCCCTCACCCACCGGCATAATGACCTGTACGGTTAAGGAGAACTTTCCCCAATTGGTTAACTTCGGTACCGCCCGCACGCGTACTTTCATGCCATCTTCCAATGGAAAACGAAGTGCAAACTTCATCATAAAACAGCCAACACTCGATTGGTCATCTTTCAAATCAAAGAAGACGAATTTCCCCTGGTTCACCTTGAAACTCGCCACCTCGCCCTCGACAATCACGCCAGAAAAAGCGGTCTCCATTATCTGATTACAGACCGCCTGAAAATCCGATACGCTATATACTTGCTCGGCCATCCTAATCCTTTGGTACTTCGAACTTATCTTCACGCGACATCAATGCATGTTGATAGAAGCCATAACCGCTCACGATTGTCCCGATTAGCACGAACACACGCGTCACAATCACAGTAATCGTCGCCGTATAAATATCAACGCCCGTTGCTACCATCGCTGCAATAAAGGCCCCTTCGTAGCCGCCCATGCCACCCGGCGTCACCATTACCGTGCCAACTACGCTCGCAATCCCCTCCGCAATCATGATTTGCGGCAAAATCTCTGGATGCCCTAGCGCACAAGCTATCACCCAATACGTCGCAAGCTCCAAGAAAGAATAGAATAATCCCCAAATCATTGGCTTGCCTAAAATTCGACGGTTCTTTTTAAGATTTAGGTAATCTTCGCGCAAGTCACCAAAGAACTTCGCCACATTCTCTTCGCTCAAAATCTTACGCTTCTTTCCGCGCGACACCTTGCGCATTACCTTATTAATGAACTTTGTCGAAGTTGCCGCCAACCAATCGATATTTTTTTGGCGCCGCACAATTAACCATGCAAGCACCAAAAGACCAATAATACCAAAAGCCACGCCCGCCGCCAGAATCACGGCCCACCAGCCACCAGGCACAATCTGAAAAGTTGCGATTACGATAATAATCGCAATCAATGTCTGCAAGGCATTTCCAATCGCACAAATACCATAACGCAAAATATGAATAAAGCTAATCTGTCCAGCGGAAATATCAAAATCTTTTAAGCGCCAAATTAGATAAGCCAAACCACTCGCACCGCCAGACGGTAAGGCATGGTTCACGAAGTTAATCTCGAGCGAAATGCGAGTTAACTTTGCCTGCGAAATCTTAAAATTCTTACGTTGGCGCAAAAACGCAAAATAAATCTGCCCCGCCGCATAATACATTAGTATTTGCTCCGGAATAATCAATAGAACAATCCAGATATTGATGCGCTGCAATGAATACCAAGTTCCTTCTAGCATGGTCATGGTCTGGCCATCAATTTCGACCGTACCACTAAAAGCCTTATAGGCAATAAGGGCCACCAACAACAAGGTAACCACACTCAAGATTTTCTTAAACATATGCTAAAATTATAGCATATGAATTATCTATTGGTGCTGGGGCGCGAACCAAAAATTTCCCTCGCTGAGCTCGAGGCGCTTTTTTCGAGTAGCAAGGTTAAGCAAATTGCATCAAATCTCGCTATCGTTACCGCTCATAGCCTGTCACTCGACCGATTAGGCGGCAGTATCAAAGCCGGTCTCATTCTCGATTATCCACTTCAAGATTATTTATCCAATTTGCCAGAAGGCAAGATTACATTAGGTATCTCAGATTACTCCACTCGCGCCAACCCCCGCAAAACCTGGGAACTCGCCCTTAAATACAAGAATCTCCTCAAACGCCACGGCCGCAACGTGCGCCTCGTGCCAAACGGCAAAAGCGCAGTTTTATCTTCTGCCGCCTCGCACCACAATCAGCTCGGCGAAAAAACCAACCACATCGAAATCATCAAGTTCGGCAAATACACCGCCATCTCTGTCGGCACTCAAAATATCACCGCCTACGCCAAGCGTGACCAAGCTCGCCCCGCCCGCGACGCATTCGTTGGCATGCTACCGCCAAAACTCGCCCAAATTCTCATCAATCTCGCTACCGAAGGAGCCAAATCCGGCACCATACTCGATCCATTCTGTGGCACTGGTGTTGTTTTGCAAGAATCCGCCCTACTCGGATATTCTGTTTATGGCACCGATTTATCCGAAAAAATGATCGATTACTCTCGCAAAAACCTCGACTGGCTCTTCGATAAAACTCAAAAACTTCAAAAATCTCAGGCGCCAAAAATCCAGCTTGAAGTTGGCGATGCCACCAAGCATCAATGGCAACCCACGCCAGATTTCATTGCTAGCGAAATCTACCTCGGTCATCCACTTTCGGCACCGCCCGCAGACATCAAGCTTAAACAGCTTCAGCAAGACGCCAAGTCCCTTCTTTCCGACTTTTTACGCAACCTAGGCAAGCAAATCCCCGCCGGTACACAACTTGCGCTCGCCATTCCAGCCTGGAAGCGACCAAACGGCACTTATTCAGGGGTTAATATCCTTGACGAATTAGATAAATTGGGCTATAATGCCATAAAGTATCGTTATGCGTCTTACGATGACCTCTTATATTACCGAGAGGATCAAATCGTTGCGCGTCAAATAATAGTATTAAGGAAAAAGTAGTAATATGTCACATGTCAAAGCTGGCGGTACCAGCAAAAACCTACACAACAATGCCGGCCAACGACTTGGCGTCAAGCGTTTTGGTGGCCAACAAGTCAAGACTGGTGAAGTTCTCGTCCGCCAAACTGGCGCAACGAAAATCGCCGGCCCTGGCACTTTCATGAGCCGCAACTTTACGATTCACGCCGCCATCGATGGTAAGGTCGTCTTCGTCAAGACCAAGAAAACTCATTTCTCCGGCAAGAGCCTCCCACGCACCCGCGTCGAAGTTCACGCCGCCTAATCAAGCAATTATCAAAAAATATCTCCGAGTAGGTTCGGAGATATTTTTTACTTCACTGCTGCAATTTGCGCCAAAGCTTTCTTTACTAAAGTCCAGCCGCTCAATCCAGTCGACTTCATTTCGACGTCAATCGTCGCCAATATTCTTAGAATCTCTGGCGCTTTATGGTCACGTTTTTCAAGTGCCGTAAAAGCCTTCGACGCGAACGCGCCTATCGTTGAATAAGGATCTTTATTTTTATCAGCCTCAAGAGTCTTACAAGTCGCCAATGCCTTTTTCAAATTGCCTTTTACTGCGTCATCATACATATTAAAAGCCGCAAATGTTTCTTCTTTGCTAATAACCCGCTCAAAGCCCTTAATCTCAATACGCTTATCCGATGATAATGTTTTGCCGGGCTCACCACGTTTATCAGGAGCCTTTTCATTCCAAATAATTACCTTATGTGGCGTATCGATATATTTAATTACCTCCGCCCAACATTCTTTGTTTTCATCCAGCCCTTTAATGAGAATTTTTCGTTCGTCGCCAAACAAGGTGGTTCCCATAAAAATCGACGGCATAGCGCTCACCATTAAATTATCAGTTTCGACCAACTCATAATCTTTACCGAGCACTTTTTCTACTGCCGCTTGCGCCTGCGCCCGCTCTGTTCCATAGAAAATCTTAAGCATCCACTTTCCCCTTCGGCTGACACTTCGGACAATAATGCGTTCCTCGCCCCGCTACGCGCGTCTTGAGAATCTCACTACCACATTTGTGGCACGCTTCGCCGTCACGTCGAAATACTTGCGCAAACTTCTCCAGATAACTCCCCCTTGTGCCATCCGCTCGCACATAATCTTTCATCGTCGATCCGCCACTATCAATCGAACGCTGCATCACTTCGCGTAATCCATGCAATAACTCGTCCGCCGTCTCACGCGAAATCGCCTTCACTCTCGTGCCTGGATACAAGCCCGCCAAATAGCACCCCTCGTCGGCATAGATATTTCCCACTCCCGCGATTACATGTTGATCTAGAATCACGGCCTTGATTATAGAATTTTGACGCCTCTGCAATCGTTGCCAAAACTCCTCTTCGCTCATA
>DEGE01000016.1:2211-4930 GCA_002351365.1 Candidatus Saccharibacteria bacterium UBA2834 | reverse complement strand
AACTCATCCTCCGCCAAGCCTAATTCGTCTAGCGCCTTAATGAATCCAAATTTTCGCTGATCGTTAAAATATAGATGTGTACCATCCGTAAATTCAAAATAAATTCGCGTATGTCGCCCTGGCATTTTTTCCGTAAAACCACCATCCGGATGGCCGGCCGCAAAGCGTTCATCGCCCACGAAAATCATTTGCCCCGTCATCCGCAGATGCGTCATCAGCCAAAGCTTATTTTCGAGTTGCATCAATAATGCCTTACCGCGTCGATCTATCTCGATAATTTTCTGCCCCTCAATCAGCGCTTTATCAAGGCCTCGCCAACTCTTTTCGCACAAAATTGTCACGCTTTTAATGCGTTTATTCAGAATACATTTATCAAGCCCACGCCGTATTGTTTCTACTTCTGGAAGTTCAGGCATATCTCTTTAAAGTATACTACACCATGTGTAGGATAAAGAGACCATAGAACGCAATCGAGTTGCGAATAATATGCACTAAAATACCGCCATAAACCGTGCCAGTTAATTCACGAATCAAACAGTTAATAACGCTCATTGCGAACACAATNNCAATCACGCCTACATTCCACTGCCCATGGACAAGCGCAAACAAGAGTGAAACCAATACAATTGCCGGAAACGCCGGAATCTTCGCGCGCAGTTTACCATATAGCCAGCCGCGGAAAATTAATTCTTCACAAATTGGCGCTACAATCGCTAAAGCGATATAGGCCATAATCAAGTCGCCAGCGACATATATATTTTGGAAGCCAACTTCTTGTGTCTGCTCCCAGTCAATCATCGGCAAAACAGCCTGCCCCAAGAACAATAATGCTCCGCCAATCAAGGTTGCCACCAGGTAGCCACCGACCGAAAGCAGAATATCAGTCCAGGTCGGCCAACCGCGCAAGCCCATCTCGTTGCGCGTAGTCTTCATACCGTGCTTTTTTAAGAGCATCCAAGGCAAAAAGATTGTTACACATACAGCCAAAGCGTAAATAATTGCCTCAAGAATCAGCTCAAGCAAAGTTTCGTTCATAGTCTCGTAATGGAAGATATCTTTCGTCATACCAAACACGAGGCTAGTAATAAACATACTGCCATAAAGCGCTGCGGCCACCCAGGCTGTTATCAAAATCGAAAACAACGATACGGAAATAATACCACCAACACGCTTACGCTTCTTTTCGTTCTTCATGCCAAGCTTCGCCAAAGCCTTATCGACAAATGAATAACTTTTGTATTCAATTTTTTCGCGCTTTTTTGCGGTTTTCTTCTCTGTTTTTGCGACTTTTTTATCCATTATGCCACCTACCCTCTTAACCAATTAACCTAAATATATCCAAGACCGTTACAATTAGTGCTAGGACCAAAATAATCATGAACGAGCGCCCCACAATCTTCTCCTCTGTCTCTTTGGAGAGGCGCTGCTTCTTCATTCTGGCAATTGTTATCATTAACCAACGACCACCGTCTAATGCCGGGATCGGCAATACATTCATACATGCCAAAGACACTGATATTAGTGCCACCAAGAAGAATAGATTACGCGGTCCACTGGCCGTGAATGCAGGGAATAAAATACCAATAATGCCCGNNGAATCGCCAGCCGTCTGGAGCTCTTCTGCGCCCTGCTGACGCGTCTCTGCGTTCCCACTAATCTGTTTGGCGAGACCATCGATCAAGTTCCAAATCATTACGCCAACCCCCTTAAACGTCTCGCCCGTCAACTGCAAAGTCGTACCAACGCCCACAATTGGCGCGCTCCAAGTACTGCGATAATATGCGGCACCAGTAATGCTAGCCCCTAACAAATATTCCCCGCCAGCTGGATTCAAGTGAATTTGCGTAGTGATAACTTCATCATTACGCTCAATAGTCATAAAAACCTCTTCTCCGGCATGCGCCGAATTGAAGTCAAGCAAATCATCCGTCACTACCACCGCTACTGAATCATCGCCCTCAATCGTCTGGATTTTTGTTACCACATCACCTTCCTGCAATGAACCTAATGCGGCAGGACTCCCCTCAATCACGGAACTAATCGTTACTGGTGTCGTCGCTATGGCCTTCACGTCGGAATCAATCACGAACTGGTTTTCTAGAAAATGCGGCATACCCATAAAAGCCAGGACCGTAAATAATACAAAAGCCACCAGCCAATTCATCGCAACTCCGCCAAACAAAATCTTCGTTTTCTGCCAATAAGTTGCTTTGCCAAAGCTGCCTTTACGGTTATCGGCATCGCTCTCACCATGCATCTGACAAAAACCGCCAATCGGCAACCAGTTCAAAGAAATAATTAGACCCTTCCCTGGCGGATTTTTCCATTCTTTCTTTTTCAATTTGCGCCATTTACCATCGACCTTGCGCCAGGCAATTGCGCGTGGTGGAAAGCAGATTCCGAATTCTTCTACATCTACACCGTTTTTTCGGGCTACAATAAAATGTCCAAACTCGTGCGTAGTCACGAGGAACATCAGCATTAGAAGCCCCACTATAACTCCAATAAAAATCTCCATTACTATATATAATAGCACAGCCACAAGCACTTTCGAGCATAAAAAACACCCGCCGAAGCGGGTATTTCTTATTAATTATTTACCGATTGATTCGATTTCAATTACGGTATATTTTTGGCGATGACCAATCTCTTTATGTACGCGTTTCTTGGCCTTGTAGCGGATAACACGGAGTTTTTCGCCAGCGACTTTCTCTTCTAC
>DEGE01000016.1:0-2200 GCA_002351365.1 Candidatus Saccharibacteria bacterium UBA2834 | reverse complement strand
CCTTGACTTTTACTCCCTTAACCGTTGGCTCACCGACTGTTGTCTTGTCGCCATCAATTACGAGTAAAGCATCCAAAGCGAGATCTTTAGTTCCTTCCGGGAGGAGGTCCACACGGAGGGTCTCTTTCTCGGCCACAATATATTGCTTGCCGCCGATCTTTACGACTGCTTTCTTCATATAATTCCTTTATTAGTCTTGCGTTATTTTACCAAAAAATCCCACATAAATCAAGCCTTAACACTTTCCGAAACGCGCAAAAGACCCCGGGCGATACCCTAGCCCGAAGTCTTATTGCTTAAAAGGAGTAATTAAGAACGTTTATTATTTGTTCTTATGCGTGGTCTTCTTATGTGAAGTACCAGCCGCAGCCTGTGCTTCTTCAAGCGCTTTTTGACTGTGATACCAGTAGGTTGCACCAACTACTACTGCGATAATTGCCGTCACCGCTAACGCCACTTCCGCAGGACCAGTCTTTGGTAATTCTGGCGTCGTACAACCAGGTTCACCTGGCGTACAAGGTTCATCTTCCGGCGTACAGCCAGTCTTTTCTATCTCAAAGGTAGCAGAATTACTTAACTCGCCATCCGTATGATCAACATAAATCTTATTCGAATAAGAATGAACGCCGCACGCTTCATTTAGGACGATGTCGTCGTTAACTTTAACTTGATAAGTTAATACACCACTCACACCTTGACCAAAGTTACCTAAGTTGTAACCATTTTCGCCGATTAAATCGGTTAATTTTTGTTCATTACCAAGACTATCTTTAAATACCGTAGTACCAGGTACTAAAGTTACACCATTTGGTAACTTATCGTGGAAAGTAACATCGGTTAATGTGGTAGTACCAGTGTTCTTGAATTCAACTTTATAAGTCAAAGTATCGCCTGGCTGAGCCGTGACCTTATCAAAGAAGTTCGTTCCATCTTTTGAGACAGTCTTCTTTAGGTTTGCCCCCACCTGCTCTGCGCGTACACGATAAATAATATGACCTGAATATTCACTACAAGCCGGCAAGTTGCCGTCAAGTTTGTTTACACCAATCAAGACGCCATCACCGAATAAGTTTTCGGATAGGGTCATGCCGTTTGTGCCATAACCATCGTTCCAGATATGTGCAGAACCAGGCACGTAGCGCAAGGCCACATCAACACTTGAATCAGTTGTAAAATACGCTTCATCCCAAACCTGAGTTGGATTAGCTACTGGCGACGTAACGATGGCACTCACCTTGCCTTTGTTCGCCGAGTTCACAGCGCTCGGGAATTTCGATGAAACTACTACACCCGTTGCGATACCAACACCAGATTGGTTTAGGCTAGATTTAGCATTATTGTGATAGAAGATATATACTTCATATTCTTTGCCTGGGACAATCTTTACTTCATCTTCATAAGTATTCCCAGTATCTGCCTCCACGACACGCACGAAGTTGCGCTCATCGCCGAGAATATTGTTATCCGTGATCGAGTTAAACGTCACGTAATCGGCCGGATTTTCCATCGTGAAGGTTGTACGTTCTGGCCCCCACGCCATAGTCGAAGCCGATGGCACAAACGCCGCCGCGACTACTGCCGCTACCGCTCCGACCACTAATGGCCATTTTTTAAATTTTGTATTTTTTTGTTTTTGCATTTTTACTCCTTTTTAGGAACGAAATTAATGTGTTCTAGGGGATATTGCTATCCCCTAACGATGTTATGGTTCGGCCGTTTCACTCGTGTCAGTTGGCTTTCCGAATAATTCATCAAATTGGCTAGCGAGATCTTCTTGTTGTTGGGTTGGGCCACCATTCTCGCCGGTCTGAGTCTGTCCGCCACTTTGTTCAACTTGATCAAGGACTTCTTGGACCACTTGCTCGCTACCGCTATCAGTAAATGCCTGTTCCGCCCCAGCCTGCGAGGCTTCACCCGCCGAGTAGTCTGGCGTTTCTTCACTAATGCGATCTTGCGCAAAGCTGTCATCCGCCGCCTCGATTGCCGCAGTGTCTGCCGATGATGGGTCAGAGCCAATCTGCGACGAGCTGCCGTCATCTTCTTCGATGTAGTCAGCTGGGTCCGATTCAAAAGGTGCTTCTTCGTCAATATCGGTCACTGGCAATTCTTGATCGCGCTGTTCAATGTTGCCAGTGCCACCCTGTTCCACAACTTCTTCGTCAAGCGGAGTCTTATGCTCCGGTTCCGGGGTTGGGGTTGG
>DEGE01000022.1:12925-15370 GCA_002351365.1 Candidatus Saccharibacteria bacterium UBA2834 | reverse complement strand
TTCCGCTGTTTCAAAGCCTTATTATATTTTCCAAGCGCTAGCGCATAATGACTATCCATTTGCTTAAAAAGTTCATCAAAATAATCTCGCCTTCGTGCCGGCGAAGAACCTACCAAATATAGATCATCCGGCTCAAATAAAACCACAGGATATTTATCTTTTTTCGGCAACCGCAAACTTTTTCGATTATCCACCTCAAAAGTTTTCTTTTTGCCATCGAAACGAATAATCACATCACGCGCATCCGCCAAGGTTACTTCCGCGCGATAAAACTCCGCATCGCGCTTCATAATCTCTCGATCCACACCCTTAAAAGATTTTCCGCGCAATGCCAAATATATCGCCTCCAAAATCGAGGTCTTACCGCTGCCATTTTCACCCACAATTAATGAAGTTGCACGATTGCAATCTAATTCAAATTCATCATAGCAGCGAAAATTTCGCAAACTGACTTTTTCAACAATATTCATTAACTCTTCAAAGGCATAATAATATGCGTATATTCGTCACTTTTTTCATTCTTAATCACTACTGGAGCCAACTTACCCGAAAAACTAAAACTAATCTTATTTTCCGTCGTAGCATTAATCGCATCCAATAAATAGCGCGAGTTCAATACAACCTTACCATCTTCCGGTACCTCAACTTCAATATCGGACGAGTTTTCCCCAATTTCGCTAGCTACAGCATAAATTGAAAAAGTTCCAGCATCAGCTTTTGCTTCACAAACCACCGATCCACCCGACTCGCGCGCAAATAAAGCCGCAACTTTCGTCATACGAATTACTTCAGCCTTGTCCAAAATCAATGTTGCCTTCGAATCTTTCGGAATCAATTGACGATAATCTGGAAAACTTGCATCAATTAATTTAGAGGTAATTTCCACTTCACCCATCCTGAAGCGAATTTGCTCATCAGTTACCAATATTTCAACATTCTCCATATTATCAGAGAGACTGCTCAAAACTTCACGCAGGGCAGCGGTCGGAATAATCGCCTTAACTTCGCTCTTAACATCATTCACAAACTTGCGATCTGCCAAGCGATAACCATCCGTCGCAGCAATATACAAAGCACCTTCAAACGTATTAAAGAAGACACCGGTTAGGGCAGGGCGCGTCGTATCATTACTGGCCGCAATAATCACTTCGCTAACCGCTTCCTTAAACATATCCACATCAATACTAAATTTAACGGCCGTCTTCTCGTCAATTTCCGGCAATTCTGGAAAATCATCCGCCAAAATACCATTAATTGTTGACTTATATTTACCCGCCGAGATCGTCAACTTATCGCCTTTAGCTTTTAACTTAATCGTTTCGTCGCTTGGCAAGTTATTCACAAACTCAGCCATTAATTTTGCTGGTACGGTAATTGTGCCATTACTTTTAGTTTCAGCATTTACATACTCGACCGTCGCTAATTCAAGATTAGTCGCCATTAAGGTTAACTGTTTTTCTTCAGCTCTTAGTAATACATTACTTAGAATTGGCAACCCGGCTCTCGTACTTGCTGCAACCCGACTCACAACATTTAGAGCTTTACTTAATCGTTTTTGTAAAACTTCAATCTCCATATATCCTCCATTTAGTTGCTTTTATATTTATATAAATTAAATAGTAGTAGTTATAGTAGTTCTACGTGGAAAACGTGGAAAACTCCCATATTAACAGATATGAAATGTGCAATTTTTTCGTGCAAAATCCAGGTGAATAATTTATGTAAAACTCGTGTAAAACTTGGTTTTTGCACTTTATTGGTTGTTAATTTGCTCGAAACTTTCCACAATTGGAACTTATACACATTTTTTATCCACCGATTTTTCACTGACTTATCTACAGACTTTTTCACGGCTTTTCCACATCAATTTGAATAAATCTTTTCTCGTAACTCTGTTATTTGCTCGCGCAATCTAAAATCATTCTTTAGTGCGGTCTTAATCACCTTCACGCCATGCATGATAGTGGTATGATCTTTGCTGAATTCTGTGCCAATTCTAACTGTACTCAGGCCAAGTTCTTCATTCATAAGATACATCGCAATCTGGCGGGCGTTTTTAATATTTTTTGTACGCTTAGTTCCGTATAAATCTTTAGATGTTAAATCGTAATACTTTGCCACTTTTTCGACTACTTGTTTTGGTGAAGCAGTGCGACGTTTTGTTGTAATAATATTTTGCGCAGCAATACCATCGTCTTCGGCAATTAATTCATATGGTGGCACACCGCGCATCTCGGCAATGGCCAGGATGCGATTTAATTCACCCTCAAGATCGCGAATATTAGTGCGAATATTATCTGCCAAATATTCCACAGTTTTATCATCAATCTCAGCACCAATCATCTCGGCTTTCATCTTCAGAATTGCACAGCGCACTTCAAAGTCTGGCATCTGAATATCAATCGGAATGCCAGTCATTAAGCGTGAAGCTAGTCGCGCGTCAAC
>DEGE01000022.1:10608-12803 GCA_002351365.1 Candidatus Saccharibacteria bacterium UBA2834 | reverse complement strand
ACTATATATTGAAAATCATCCACAATTAAAACATCGACATGACGGTATTTTTCAGCGAAACCTTCGATCTTTTTTCGCATCGCTTCAACGAATTCATGATAGAACTGCTCAATCGTGACGTAGAGCACCTTTTTCTCTGGATAACGTTCCTGAATTTCATTGCCAATCGCTTGAATTAAGTGAGTTTTACCCAAACCGGAGCCGCCATAAATAAAATATGGATTATAACGCTCGCCGGGATGTTCAATTACGGCTCGCGCGGCACTGACGGCTAGATCGTTATTGCTGCCAATTACATAGTTATCGAAGCGGTATTTAGGATTGAGGCCGGAGTTGGCAGTGGAAAAACGGGTCTTACCGCCATAAGTGACGGTATTTGAGGTGTTATCATGTTTCGCAATTGACCCCACTGAACTAATGCTTTGGGTTTGATTTTCTGGCAATACTTCAATTGCTCGCCTGGCGATTGCTTTCTTTTTCTTGTCACCTTCATGAATGATGATATTAATCTTGTCGTATTTAATATGATTAGCCTCAAGTGCTCCTTCAACGGCGGACAAAAACTTCTTTTCAATAGAGTTTTTAATCATGGAATTTGGCACAGAAACCGTAATTACACCATCTTCATTCGAGACGAGGTTGAAGTTCGTAAAATAGACATTAAAAGCCATCTCAGAGACATTATTACTAATTTCATCCAAGACACTTTGCCACTCGTTTGGCATCTCAACCTCCTTTCCTTCTTTCAATTATACGACTTTTCCACAGTTTTTACGGATAAAAATAACATTTTCTAATAGTATTTGTGTATAACGGATAGAAGTTTTCCACAGGAGGGTAATGTAAAGATGACGGGGATGTGGAAAAACCATTGAAGAAAGTGTAAAAAACTGATATAATCAACAATAATTACACGATAAAACAATTATTAAAAAGTAGGATATTATTTATGCCAAAACGTACATATCAGCCACACAAGCGCCAACGCAAAGTTGAGCATGGCTTCCGCAAACGCAATAGCTCCGTTAATGGCCGCAAAGTTCTTGCTCGCCGTCGCATTAAAGGTCGCGCACGCTTAACGGCTTAGAGCTTAATGATTTCGAGAAAATATCGTTTTCATTCACGCGGGGGAGTGCGCTATACATATAAAAACGGCAAAACTATCAGAGAGTCTAAAATCTCTTTAGTTTTTGCACCAAATTCTCGAAATAAACAGCGTTACGCTGTAGTTGTTAGTAAAAAAGTACTTAAGTCCGCTGTGGGACGTAATCGGATTCGTCGTCGCGTCTACGAAGTGATTCGCGAGCAATTGCCGAAAATTTCCCAGCCAGTGGACTGTATTTTTGTTGTATATTCCAAAGAGGTGGCGACGATGGAATATAAAGAATTGCGCTCTTTGATGGTAAATTTACTAAAAGAGGCAAATATCCTATAATTTAAATTACGTATTTAGTGTGAAGGGAGTTTATGTTTAACCTAATCGACATGATTATTGTTCGTCCGATCGTTAATATTCTTTTCGTGACGTTCAACTTTGTCGGCGACTTCGGTCTGGCTATCATCATCTTCACGGTTGTCGTTAAGCTTCTAACTTGGCCAATCATGAAAAACCAGTTACGCCAAACCAAGTTAATGCGCGAAATTCAGCCAGAACTTGCTGAAATTAAGAAGAATTGTAAGGGCAACAAGCAGCTCGAATCCATCCAGATGATGGACCTCTATAAGCGCAAAAACATCAAGCCATTCCGCTCAATGTTGATGATTTTTATCCAACTCCCAATCTTTATTGCCTTGTTTACCGCTATCAATGTCACGGTTGCGCCAACTACCCAAGAACTCGGTGGTCGTGAATACAACGTCGAGCATTCCGCCTATAGCTTCGTAGAGCCGCTTGATCGTGTGCATGAAGTGATTGAATTACAAACTAAATACTTCGAGCAGCAAAAAGAAAATAAAGATAACGCAGTTTACGAATTCGAGCCTAAACTCTTTGGTGCAGTTGACCTTTCGGTTCGCCCTGGTTTTAATGGTTTAAGTCCAATCATCATCTTAGTCTTCGCCTTGATCTCTGCCGCCTTGCAATTTGTAGTAGCTCGTCAAAATGATCCATCCCGTCAAAAGAATGGCAAGCGCAAGACTATGAAAGAGCTCATGAAAGAAGCCGCCGATGGCAAAGAGGCTAGCCAAGA
The DNA here is from genome assembly GCA_002351365.1 of Candidatus Saccharibacteria bacterium UBA2834. Classification (GTDB taxonomy): domain Bacteria; phylum Patescibacteriota; class Saccharimonadia; order Saccharimonadales; family Saccharimonadaceae; genus UBA2834. Next base: position 10,614 of record DEGE01000022.1, on the reverse strand, counting down.
AGATAT
>DEGE01000022.1:390-10465 GCA_002351365.1 Candidatus Saccharibacteria bacterium UBA2834 | reverse complement strand
AAAAAGATTCTCAAAGAGCTCAAAAAAGACGAAAAAATCATCGAAGCACAAGAAGCTGAAATTATCGAAAAAGACGCTGAGATTGCCAAAGAAGAGGCTCAGATTACAAAAATTAAATCGACATCACACTATAACAATAAAAAGAAAAACAAAAAGGACGAAAAAGTCCACATTACCCGTATTTCCGCTTCTGATAAAAAGAAAAGGAGATAAAATCAATGAATACAGATGAATCAATTCGTTTTGCAACGAAATACCTTGAGGATCTCTTATCCTTCTTTGGTATCAATGTGGCAGTCTACTCAACCATCGAAGATGATGTTATTCAGCTTTCTATTCCATCGACCAGCATGAATTCACTTTTGATCGGTAAAAACGCTAACAACCTTCGCGCTCTCCAGCACGTTGTTATGATGACACTTCAGGCTCGCAATGCTGATGTAACGCGTGTAAATATCGATATTGCCGACTATAAGCGCCAACGCGCCGATAAGATTGAACATCAAGCTGAGCGCTGGATCGACGAAGTCCGCCGTACCGGTAAAGAAAAGATTCTCGATCTCAATGCTGCCGACCGCCGCACGGTTCACCGCTATGCTAGTGACTATTCCGACATTGAAACCTTTAGTACCGGCGAAGGTCGCGAACGTCGCCTTCATATTACGAAAAAGGCAGAGTAGAGCTAATAAAGACCACCCTTCGGGGTGGTTTTTTGTGGGTTTTTATCTGTTAATTTTACTTTAATATAAAAGATGTTATAACTTTTTCACTATGTGAAAAACTTACAACATAATATTTTTAAAATGCAAATATACTTTGTTCGGTTTTTAAAACATCTCTATAAATAAGCGCAAGCGTAAAATAATACACAGCTGTGGAAAAGTCTGGTAATTACTATTTAGCAATACTTCTAATTTTGCGATCTAATGCCTGGAGGGCATTATTGATGTGCAATTTTATAAACAGCACTTGCCTTATTTTATCTATTAATATAGAGGCTATTAAGAAAGCTAATGAGAATGAGACGGTTAGTATTATTATCTGCCAGGAAGGAATTACCCCTACTTGAGGGGCTTGCCAAAAGCGCCCGTAATCATAAAAGAAATGATTAGTATTTAATATATATGCAGCAAAAGCGCCAGGCGCGCCAAATTTAATGATTTTAATCATGAAATTAGGGAACTTTAGTTTACTAAAGCAGATGATATAGAAAATGGACGCCAATACCACTGTTGGCGAAAGATATCCTACTAAGGCGGTAGTAGATATAGTCATATCGCCGACAATAAATGTTTTTCTTAATAGATATAATAGCCATGTGATTAAATTCAATGAAAATATGATTATTAGACACATGAAAGGTTTTAACTTCTTGCCTATATCGCATTTTTTAATGGTTGCTCCGGTGATATACAAAACAATCAACCAGATTACAGAATAACCTTCATTAAGATTGAAATTTATCTGCATCAATTGTGATCCGATACAGCAAACAGCTAATATTGCAAACGTTATTCTCTTAAGGGATTTTTTAGATAGTTTTCCGATTGCTGTATCTAGAATAGGCATAAAGAAAAATAGTCCTACATAGGCATTTAAATACCAATAATTCTTATGCATTAATGGCGTGGCCTGTATAAATAAATCTGTCTTTGTGGCTATGGAAGGAGAAATAAAGTGCGTAATGACGGTGATAATTATTGAATATAAAACCACTTGTAGCCAAAGTGACAGAATAGATGAAATCTTATAGGTTTTTGGCTTTTCACGATAACCCACATAACCACTAATAAGCGCAAACGTGTTAACTGCTCCATATGCGATTACCTCTAGCAGCCATAATGCTTTATATAAACCCGTATCGCACATTTCGAGGCTACTAGGGAATAGTACTTTAGTTCCATCAAGAGAATGCAATAAGATCACAAAAAACATCGCGAGAATTCGCAATAGATCAATCCCATAATTGCGCCCACCCGTTTCACGGTTACGCATATTACCTCCTTATTCAAAGATAGAGTAAAAAGGCTTAAGCGTCAACAAAAAAGACCCACTGAGGGGTCCTTTCTGCTAATTAATCTTTCGCTTTATATCCGCCACCAATAATCACGATGAAGTCGCAATCATATTCGGCTAGAGAATCTGGTAAGTCTTTTTCGAACTCGACACCATAACGCTCCTTCAGAGCGGCTGCCGTCTTTGACTTGTCGTTTGCTAGTTGATAAAGCTTTACGCCATCAAAGCCGCTCACGTCGGCCGGTGCGTTATTCGTGCTCTTAACCGAGAAACCTTTATCTTCGAGATTTAACTTCTCATTTGCAGCTACGCCGTAAGCGGAAGTACCGTTCAAGACTACAATCTGCGCATCTTCACCTTCATACGAATTGCTCAATTTTTTCTTCATATAAGTATGAATGCGCGAATAATTGCCAACACCGGCGGTTGGAAGCACGTAAGAAATCCCATTAACCATACCGGTCGTTAAGAGTGGCGACGTGCCGTCTTGTGGGTCAACCAATGAAATTGACTCAATCGTTTGGAAATCAACTGTATTGGCAACTTTCATCAAAGTCTTCATCTCGCTATCCTGGAAATCGGTGCGCACATTGTCGCCCACCGCTTGCAGAATTCCAAACGCGGCGTTCCAGTCGGATGTTAGATTAATCTGCTTTGCTTTTTTAACGGTTGCCTCAATAATCTTTTGCTGGAAGTATTCACGACTAAAGTTACCACCGGCGGCGCCATAACCACCATGTGCATTACGGGTACGTGCGACTGCAAGTGCCCATTCGCCAGTTAGATGCGTTACTTCGCCGTTCTTGTAGGCATAGAAACATTTACGGCCATAGCAGTCAGATAGACCGCGCTTATCGGTAGTTTTAATTGTCACTTCATCGCCGTCCCAGGTTTGATCGCCATAAGTAAAGACCACATCAATACCACCAACCGCGTCGACAATTTGAATTAAGGCTTGCCAGTTTAGATGTGCATAATATTGAATGTCTACTCCAAGCACTTCCTCGAAAGCTTCTTCGAGTTTGTGAGCACCAAGTTCTTCGTATTTTTTCTTCGTTTCGGCGTCACTATCTTTCTTGACGTTTGAATACTGGCACCAGAACACCTCATTAATCTTATTGGTAGAAGTGCAGGTATTAGACTTCAAATCGCGTGGTAGGCTTACAGCCTTAACGTCGCCAGAATCTTGATCAAAGCTCAGCATCAGCATCGAGTCGGTCAAATAGCCGCCATCCCAGTTTGGGTCATCCATCTGGTAGCCTTCAGTACCAAAAATCAATACATTTGTACGACCATTATCATCCTTCTTGAGTGGCGTATCTGGCGCAAGCAGTGCAGTAATGATGTTACCGCCATTTACCTGAGAATAAATGCCGTTTAGTTTCTTATAGGCAAAATAGCCACCACCGATTAATGCCAAGACAATAAATAAAGCAATCCAACGCCCAATGTGGCGTTTCTTTTTTGTCTTTTCTTTCTTAGCCTTTTTCTTGGATTTTTTAAACCAACCTTTGCCTTTTTCTTCTTGCGAAACTTCGACAAGGTCGGTCGGATCAACGTCTTTCACTTCCGATAAATACTCTTTTACTGCTTCGTCTTCTACTGTGGTATTAAGGTTGTCTAAGCTTAGTTCTTCTCTTGTTTTCAATTCGGCTTTTGTGGCACGCTTTTTATTATCGATGCCGATTTGTCGCCGATTAGCTGTAGGCTTAGTTATAACTTTTTTCACAACAGGTTTTCTTACTGTAGTTGTTGTCTTTTTTACTCCACCTTTTGTAACCGTTCGTTTAGTGGTAGAAGGGCGGGCTGACGTCCTTCGTTGAAGACCATCAATTGATCGATTATTACTCATTCCTATATTTTAGCATACGAGTACTGTTTAAATAACAGATAAGCTACAGGGGTCATTAAATAAATATGTAAAACATTTGGCAAACCGGAGAAAAACATCATCGACGCGCCATACATAATTAAGAGACAAACAAAACAGGTGAGGCTTTTTGTCTTATTTTTCGCTGCCGTACGAATAGTCGCAATTAATAATATAATCACAAAACCTACCCCCACAATTCCCAATTCCAGCAGAATCTGAAAGAGTTCGTTCTGGATAATCTCTTTACTGGATAGACTTGGCTCGATTGAATGAATTGCGGTGCCAGCTCCACCTAAGCCCACGCCGAAGATTGGTCGGATCTTCCAGGCGGTTAGGGCTGCTTCATTTAGGCTCAATCTAATTTCAGTTGACTCCTCAATATAACCATTAAAATTCGAATCTGCCACAATTTCTTCTTTGAAATCTATTATGCCAAGCGACATCTGTTCGATCGAGCGCGTAATGCCTTGTTGGAAATTTTCATTAGTGGGGGAGAGCTGTGCTAATAATCCTTGGCAGAGTAGCCCGCCACAAAAGGCTGCCACGATTAGTGGTAATGCCCATAACGTGGAAAACTTGTGAAGTTTTACACAGGCATAAGCAATTAAACATATCACGCCAAGCATAAAACTATAAATTGCGCCGCGTGAAAAGGTAATAAATAACACCATAATTAAGAAAAATGTCAATGCAAGTGAAGCGCCGATTTTGTAGTTGCTTTTATTGTTTTTGATGTTATCGTATAAAAATAACAGAGATAATAGTGCCGGCAAAATTAACAAGTTGCCCATAAATTGCGGCTCAATTGCAAGCCCATTTGGGTGCGGGAAGCCAATCGCCTGGTAAGTGCAACCAACGCATAAACCAGTTGCAGTTCGATCGATGCCGAATACATCCAAAAAGCATTGCATAAGGCAGAGAATCCCAGCCGCCACCCCAGCGTAAACATGTATATTCAATAATTTTTTGCTTTGTTTGAGTGTGGGTCTAATGCAGTAAATAATATTAAGTACTGACAGTAATATTAACCAGCCAATTCCGGCCGTTAAGATCCCGCGCAATAAGTTAAGGCTCCAGATTACGGATATCGTGGTAAATATCACAAACAATAACCAGGCCATGGCATATTTGCCGAGTTTTTTCCAAATCAAACGAATCTTTCGCAAGCTTAAAATGCCAAATATCGCTAGCCAAATCAGCGGCAAAGATAATTCAAAGTTCATTGTCTCATTAGCACCAAGCTTAATCACTGGCAGATAAGAGAAAAATACCACCACTGGCAAAACCCAGAGTAGCCCCCATTCAATTTTATTCAGCCATTTTTTCATCTATAAACTTCTTTAGTCGTTTTTTAAAGTTTTCAACATCAAAATATTCCGCGCTTTTTACGATTTCTCCGCGCTTATACTTTGTGTAATCAAAATTCTTTAAGACTTTCGCTAGTGATTCGACAGTTTGATGCTTAAATAATTCGCCATTAATACCTGGAATTACGTAATCGCAGGCACCGCCCTCATTTAATGCGATTACTGGGCAACCTGCCGCCAAAGCCTCAACTGGCGCAATACCAAACGGCTCCACGCTTGGAAAAATGAAACCCTCCGACCGAATCAGTGCTTCGCGCAATTCCTCAGTCTTCATGGTCGGCAGGAAAGTAATCAAATCAGAGCCTCCCGCGACCGCCACGAGGTTTTTATGCTCAGGACCGGCGCCAATAATAGTTAACTTCTTTCCAGCCTTTATACAGGCTTTGATGGCTAAATCCTGACGTTTCCAGGATACTTGGCGCGAATAATTAATAAAGCCGTCACGTTTTTTGAATTGTTTAACGGTTTTGAACTTTTTTACTTCCACCGGCGGCGCAATCACGGTAGATTCGCGCTTGTAGTATTTTTTAATCATCTCGGCGGCGTATTCTGAGATAGTTACAAAATAATCTGGCTTTTGCGCCCCCTTATAGTCGGCATCGCGTAGCGGATTAACGAACTTTTTAAAACACGGGCGCACGATTGGATTAAAAATACCAAAGCCAGGATTCTCGACATAGTCATCGTACATCTGCCAGTAGTATTGCGTTGGCACATGGCAATAGCAAATATGCGTCGTATTTGGCCCGCATTTAACAGACTTTGCTTCGGCGCCAGTTACTGAAATCACTAAATCATAATCACTTAGATCGAGCTTTTCGAAGTATTTTTGACGAATCATCGGATAGATTCGGCGCAACTTTGACGGCAGGACTTTCATCCAGCCGGTTTTTACTTCGGCGTCATGGAACCAATCAATCCCGCGTGGATTGTATTGCGATGTATAGATTGGCGCCTCCGGATACATCTGGTGAATTGCCAGCAAAACCTTTTCCGCGCCCCCGACATTTGTTAACCAATCACAGACAATTGCAACTTTCATTTTTACTGATTATATCAGATAAAATTAAGAAGGATAATTGTGGCTCAATGATGCGACTTATTATTGATACTTATCGTATTTCAAAAGTCGTCGCTTCACTTTGACCCTCCGATGTTGTTGATTCGTATTGTAGTGTTACTTCCCAGACCCCCTCTGTGAATTGATTTTTATCTAATGTTACTGAACTGCAGACGGTGTTCTTTGCGTTTGCGATACCGGTCGTCGTTTCGGTAAAAGTCGTTTCGCCATTCGTAAAAGCGTAAGTACAACTGCCGCCTTCCTCAATTACATTTGAGACCATGCCGCTAGCTAGAACCTTATCGCTGAGCGCGCCCGCCGAGCTAATACTGACATTTGCTACGGTTTTTCCGTTATCGTTTGTTTGGTTTTCAATCTTGCTGTCGGCGTCTTTTTCGGCTTCATCCTTGCGGTCGTAACTGTCGTTATTTATTTCTTCGTCGGACTTTTTTCCGTCATCCTCGAATAATTCTGCCGTATTCTTGTCGCTCCGATCGTCTACCTTACGGTTTTCGTCCGTTAAATATCTCGCCAAGCTTAGTCCGCCAAAGGTTAACAGGGCAACCAAAACAATCGCCAAGCCAACTTTAGCTCCATTAATACCTTGCTTTTTCTGAGATTTTTTCGAATTTTTCTTGTTTGTTTGTTTTTTCGGCATAATATTTCCTCGCGTTATTTTGCCTAGTTACTATTATTATAAGCATAAGTTCTCCTGGAATGCAAGAGCTCAACAAAATGCTTGACCTCGCATAATTCGCTTGTGCTATAATTTAATTAACTTATGACAGAAAAAGGGTGTAACTAGATGGCCGACGGATACAATAATCCCCTCGAGGCGCAAAACGTCGATGATGGCGGCTTTGATGGCGGCGATGTAGGCCAATCCCACGCCGATTCCATGTTTGGCGGTGACATCCTTTCCGGCGGCGAAAAACAGGCCAGCAAAAAGCCCGGCCTCGGCGCCGATTCAAAAGACACTCAGGGCGCCCAGGGCGCACGTGAACGTGAGATGGTGGATGGCGTCACTAATATGAAAAACGTCGGCAAGGAAGTGGCTGCAAACGCTATTATGGATGCGCAGAATTTTATTAATCGCGTTACGGGGCATTCGCAAAAGAATAAACAAAAGGCTACTGGCCTACGTGGCTTCCTTCAGCGTGTTGCGCCGGTGGTAATGATTTTAGCTGGTGTTGGTGGCTTTGCTGGCATTACAATCAGTGGGCAAATGTCCTTGCCTATTGCGTTGGCTGAACAGGTTATTCGCCGCTACGACAACATGAGTGTAGAGAATCAATTAATCGGCAAAAAATACATGAAACGCCAATTAAATCCACGCACTCGTACTATCGCCTCAAACGGCGAAGCCAAGAACTACCTCAAAAAGCATGGCCGTATTTATGCGCTCTTTACGGGCAATGGCGAAAACTATTTCAAGATGTCCGATTATCAGAAAAAGAAATTGGCGCAAAAAAATATCGAACTTGTTGATTTTCCGGATGGTTCGGGCCGCCAGTACATGCAGCACACCGAATACAATCAGGACGGTACAGTAAAGAAGATCACGAATGTTGTGGCTGATGCTGACCAGATTGGCGATATACCTGGAGCAGTCGACTTTGAGTCTGCGATGGCTACCGATGCCGATACGGCTTTTGCTACTGCATACTATGAAGGCGCAAAAACATTCCGTAGTGCGGTGGGTGACTGGTTTAAGACAAAAACCACGGCATTACTAGAGAAACTTGGCGTCAGTAGAAATCGTTTCAATAGCTTTGATTCCACTCAAGACGCCGAAACACGCAAACAGCAAATGCTAGATACGATGGTTGAGGCTCAAAATGACCAGGGCATAGATGGCAAAATTGATTTGGAAAACATTGAACAAGAAGAATATGAAGAGGATGGCGAAACAAAGACACGTCCAGCAGAAGCGGATGATGCTGACCACGGTTATAAAACAGAGCAGGGGTCAGCGGGATTCAATACTGGTGGTGCTGCGGAGGGTGGCGATGCCGGCCAAAAATCACAACAGGCAGTTGAAGCCTCAGTTAAAAGTAAAATGGACTCTATCGCCGACTCGGCTGGCAAGGTAACCGATGTAGCCTGTACTGTCTCAGAGATTACCGGTAATATTAATACAATCGTTACGGCTTACGAAACATTGATGGTTATTCGTCTTGCCGCGACTATTCTTGAGGGGATTCAAAAAACGCAAGTTACCGATAGCAATGAATCTCCAATTGCCGAATTAATCAATGCCTTCACGGATAAGAGCCACACGACATCTATTACTGTTGCTGATCTTGATGCGACAAAACAGGGGGCGATATCTACTCTCGAAAACGAACCCGAAGATTCAAGTATTGCCACTAAAGAATATAAGTCCAAAAAGAGTGCCATGGAATCGGCTAGCATTGTAGCCCTATTCGGTGGGACAGTGGCAGGCATTGCGGCCGACAGCAGCTTTGCTAGCTTTAGCTTCTCGAGTTTCTTTAGGGCTATAATTAAGCGTCTCGGTTCAAGTATGACTTCGGTTAAAGGTTGCGCATATGCCGAGATGGCCCAGGCAGCAATTCAACTGGTAAACGATATTAAAGCTATCGTACAATGTTTTATTCCGCCACTAGTGGGCTGTGTGAAGAGCCTAGCAGACAAAGCTGTTCAGATAGTCGGCAAGATTGCTTGGAATGTTGTAAAAGCCGTAATTAAGAGTGTTATTATTTCCGCATTAGTACCATTCGTGGCAAACATTCTCATGAAGACTGTTGCTAATGTGTTCTTCGGTGAAGAGCTTGGTACGCAGGCTGTAAATGGCTTTAAGGCGTACACCTCAAAGATTCATCATTCGCAGGGTGGTGCGTATCAGACGCCGGAATCGTATATGGCCTACCTCAATATGAAGGATGATTACGAGGAGGGTGAACGTCTATATGCGCAACGCACGAAGAGTCCATTTGACGCTAGTTCGCCTTATACATTTGCTGGTAGTTTATTCAGTAAAGCAGTCGTAATGCAGGGCGCCTTAGCGAATACTAATGGCTTTATGGGTGTAATGACGACAGTATTTAGTACCACAAGTTCATCAGCGAAAGCTCTAATACCTGGGGCCAATGCTGCAAGCCATGGCATAGATGTTCAGCTTGCTAAGGAGTTTACAGAGCAAAACTGTCCAAACCAAGCCGCCGCCGGGTTCGTCGTTGATCCAACCTCTACTATGTGTAGTACCATTGTTGCCACTACCCCATATACAGTAGAGAGTGATCCAGGTGAAAACCTTTATCTTGCTGCGACTGCTGATAACAATAATTTTAAAGATGACAACGATAATGCCGAGGATGATCTTCCTCCTGTTGACGAAAAGGGTGCATATGCAAAGTACCTAGAAGCATGCACTATGAGCGATGTCGAGCCTGGCGAAGCGGATTATAATTTGAAGAATAAGTATGAAAGCGCAACCACCGGGAGCACGGTTGGCGACTCATTACTCGGTCAAATACCTCTGGTCGGTAGCGGAATGTCGTTATTTAACAGTCAAAAAGTTATCCGCAATGCGGCATATATTGATAAACGTGCATGTAAGTATGATTATAATCCTAGTTTCGAGGAAACCCTTGAAATTCCATCAAAGGATGAGTTGAAGGTATACGGTGCAATTTATCCTCAATCTCGCGTGGCTGTGGGGCAGGGATTAACCGATAAGGATATTGTTGGCGACTATATCAAAGAATACTACGAAAAGAATCCAATCGACACGTCATT
>DEGE01000022.1:0-241 GCA_002351365.1 Candidatus Saccharibacteria bacterium UBA2834 | reverse complement strand
GACAACACCATTGAACAAAATTACGTGATTGCATCGAATCTATACTTCGAAGAGCATCGTATGCGAAATTATGCTTGTTAAATAAGTCGCAAAAGAATGGCCGCCCCGAAAGGCGGCCTGTTTTTTATGGGATAAGATAGTAGCCTTTGCTCGTAACATAGTCATCGAGAAGATTACCGTATACATCTTCATGTATCTCGCCGTCTCTATACTGTTCGCAGCCATAGATGGCTACGACGAG
>DEGE01000009.1:47984-48208 GCA_002351365.1 Candidatus Saccharibacteria bacterium UBA2834 | reverse complement strand
CGATGCGTGCCGTGCTCGGACTTAAGTTGACCATAGAGATTCGTGCCGCCAGTTAATTCTAGTACGACGGTCTTAATGCCCGCCTCTTCGCCTTCGACGCGATCAAGAATCTGAACTTTAATTTTATGACGTTCCGCCCAGCGCAGATACATGCGTTCTAGCATACCCGACCAGTCCATCGCCTCGGTGCCGCCGGCACCCGCTGTAATGCGCAAAATTGCATC
>DEGE01000009.1:47528-47775 GCA_002351365.1 Candidatus Saccharibacteria bacterium UBA2834 | reverse complement strand
CGTGCCTCATCTGGATTATTCCAGATTTCTGGCACAGCCACTTCTTGCTCAAGCGCAGACAACTCTTTTAGGCGCTGATCAATATTGAGCTTCTGCCAAGTTGTATTAAATTCGCTGCGAAGATTTTCCAGACGCTTCTGTAAGTCGAACATATCTTTAATTATATAGTAGTTTTACTTGGCGCACGCTGACAAATCAAATAATTCCAAATTATCAATGTCGTAATTGGCGATTTTTGTACGACGCA
>DEGE01000009.1:43965-47253 GCA_002351365.1 Candidatus Saccharibacteria bacterium UBA2834 | reverse complement strand
TTTAACTGTTGTATTTTTTACAACAATTTCCCCCTCTGGGTCGCCAGTGCTGGAGGTCGCCCCCAAACGAATGGTCGCTTCGTAGACCTTATCGAGCTTCGTAAACTCCATGGCCTTCTTTGTTGCTTTGCCAGCCATCAAAATTAATAAGCCAGTCGCAAACGGATCCAATGTGCCAGTATGGCCGACTTTGACTTTTTTACCCTCTTGCTCCGATAAAATACGACGCACGCGCGCAACGACACCAAAACTAGTCATGCCGGCCGGCTTATCCACAAAAATAATCTCATCCATTAGATATATTATAACTCAACAAAAAAGACCCCGGATGGGGGTCTTTAGGGCTTATTTATATTTTGCAATGAAAGTCGAAATCACTGCTTCGCTATGAACATCATCCAGGCGATCATAGACTACGCCATCACGCACATAAAGCAAGGTAGGCGCGCCATCAACATTATTACCGACCAATAAAGCTTTGACATATTCGTCCGTCTTTGTGCCGTTGTCGACTATAGAATAGTGATAGATTGTTGCATCAGTATCTTCATTCATGATTTTGTTCGCTAAATCGTCATTTTCAGCAGAATTATTGCCAGTAACCAATATTAGACCTTCGCATTTTGACAAATATACCATGTCTAGCACTGCCGCAGAATCGAGGGTCGTAAAGCCAAAATTATCTGGCTCCGCATCGCTAGCCGTAGAGGCCGCAAAGGCGCCACTATAGCTGCTGCTACGATTAATCGTTAAGACACCAGTAAAGGCAATCGAAAAAATTAAGGTCACAAAAACCGCCGTAAGCATACTGATTAGGCAGCAGACCGGCAATAAATCTTTTTCGCAAGCGTCGCACCTATTACTGATTACGCGCTTTTTCTGTGTTTTTTTATCCGACATCGGAATAAGTTCTCCCATCTTGTTTACGTTTATTTTAGCATATTTTTGCTATATTCTAAAATACCCCTCAGTTAGAGGGGTATTCGGTTTTTAGACTTTGTTAATAACTGGAATTACGATTGGCGTATGGCCGGTCGCATCGTAAAGAATATGCGTAACGTCTTCTTTAATCTCTTCTTTGGCGGTCTTAATATCCGCCTCGGTCGCGACGCCGTGATCAGTTTTAGCACGTAGATAGTGGCGAATCTTGCCAATTAACTCTTCGGAGTTATCTAGATAAATGAAAGCGCGCGAAATGATGTCCGGTGTCTTAATGAGGCGCCCAGTCTTTTTGCTAATCGTCAGGACTACCACGAAAATTCCTTCGCGCGAAATATGGATACGGTCTTTTACGACTGCTTCATTAACCTGCTGGTCAGCATCATNNCATCATCATAAAGCTTATTGCCGACTGGAATGCGGCCATTTTTATGAACGGTTTGGTCCGGAAGAAGTTCGATAATATCGCCATCATCGGCCACGATAATATTATCGCGTGGAATACCAACGATATTTTCTGCCATCTCGGCATTATGCTCGAGCATATAGAATTCGCCGTGATATGGCATATAGTTCTTCGGATGCAAATCAGTAACATATTTGACATGATCGTCATAGTAGGCGTGACCGGAAAGATGTAGCGGGCCAATATTCGTGATATGCGTCTTGCCGTGCTGAATCACCTGTGCGCCTTCGCGCAAAAGACCACCAACCGTACTAACGACACGTGGCTCATTGCCCGGAATTGGACTCGAGCTGAAAACAATCGTATCAGTCGCTTTAATCTTAATGTAGCGATGAGCGCCGGTTACCATGCGATTCAAGACGGCATTCATCTCGCCCTGCGAACCAGTACAAACGATTGTAACTTTCTCGTCGGGCAGCTTAATAATGTCTTCCATCTTCATAATGGTGTCTTTTGGCACCTTGATAGCCTTAGCGCGCAAGGCAACTTCGACGTTGTTAATCATTGAATACCCCGCAAAGGCCACTTTGCGACCGCGTTTGGCGGCTTCACGCAAAACCAATTCGATACGCTTTACTTGCGACGAGAAACAGGAAATAATCACGCGGCCAGAAGCGTAATTATCCATCACTTTGCCCATGTTATCGCCTACGTCATATTCACTATGTGGATGACTGCCTGGGATATCAATGTTAGTAGATTCATTGAGCAACAACGCGATGCCTTCATTATTGGCGATTTCTTTTAGGCGATCATAGTCGGCCGGAATATCCATTGGATTGGTCTCGAAACGCCAGTCGCCAGAAAGCACAATCGTGCCGTTTGGCGTGCGCACAACAATTGCAGCATTACCAGGAATCGAGTGCAACATATGCACGAATTCAACCGATAGATGCTCGCTGACTTTGATTTGCTCATGCTTGAGCGGGTCAATCTCGTGATAGTTCATATCTGGCACATCGGTAAGTTCAGACATTTGCTTTTTGATCATGCCAACCGTAAACGGCGTTGCGTAAATTGGCACGAGTGGACCAAAATACGGCAATAGATGGCGGCAACCACCAATGTGGTCCAAGTGGGCATGCGTAAAACAAATCGCCTTAACTTTATCACGGTTGTCGTCGAGCCATTTGGAATCTGGCACCATATAATTTACGCCAGGATAGTCGCTATTAGCAAATAAAGTGCCCATATCGATTAAAATGATTTCGCCATTATATTCGATAGCGGTCATATTTTTACCAATACCGAGCTCGCCCAAGCCACCGAGTGGAATAATCCGAACAGCATCTTTATGCTGACGCATGGTGCGAATTTTTGCTAAAGTGATTTGTTCGCCATGATAGCCGTTGTAGCGCGACTTGTTGACCGGAATACCAATGATGTGTTGTGCGGCCTGCGCATTGACGTCTTGGCTAAGCATGCGCTGATGATGCACCATCTCGCCTTTGCGAGTCGATACCATCAATTTCACCTCGTCATGCTTTTCAGCAGACTTGGTTGTTTTTGTGGCCTTTTTGGTCGCAGTTTTGGCCGCAGCTTTAGTGGCAGTTTTTTTCGTGGTAGCTTTAGCCGTCGTAGTTTTACGGCGCACCAACTTTTCGTCTTTGCCGCCGGGGGCAAAATTAGCATTAAAGTTGCGCTTTTGATTTTCTTCGAATTGTTTTTTGATATTTGGCAGACGTTCGGCGCGGCTTCTCAACAATTTTGCGCGACGCTCGGCTTCTGCTTTACTTCTATTCTCCATGGATTCCTTTTTTATAATTTACAAATATTTCTTTCCCACACTTAAGGCGCTGTTTTCTCCCCATATGTACAAGAAAATTTTTGGGAGTGTTGCGCGAAAAGTAAATTAAAGTATCTTAATTATAGCAAATAAGAAT
>DEGE01000009.1:38874-43902 GCA_002351365.1 Candidatus Saccharibacteria bacterium UBA2834 | reverse complement strand
ACATCGGAGTAACAGCTGGTAGTCTTTCGATAATCCTCTAAATAGTAATTTTCCGCCAATTCATCAATAATTGCTTGATTAATCGTAAAATCATTCAGAAAAAGTTTAGAATCGGCAGTTTTAAGTGAAGAGGCCGCAAGGGAATCTACTAGCGATTGAATAATGTTATTGATGTCATCTAAGTGTGGAAATTCGGAGATATCATCATCAATATCGACCCAATAGCCGAAATTGGCAATTTCGTACGCTTCGTTAAATTCAACATCTGCACTAAATTCAACGCCGTCATTGTAGTAAACAGTGCATTTTGTGTAATGCGAATGCCTGTTGCTCGTACCATCATCGGACATCGTCACACTTCCACAGGAGTCCGTCGCTAGCCATACATCGCTGACTGCCTGCTCTGCCGATTGATAATTGCTGGCTCTGTTCTGCTGCAATTGCTGATAAGCTAGCATGCGCGGCGTAAAACTGGCCGCCAAAACAACGAACATGATCAGGACAAAAAACTTCCCCAATCCTCCTAGGGTTTTTATGTCATAAAAATCACATAAGAATTCAGCTCGGTTATCTCCGGCGATTCGCTCGAGCGTCGCATGGCGACCATGCGAATCACGCACCTCGAAAAGAATGCGCTCCGCATCCTGACCAGCACTAGTAATTGGATCCGACTGGAGTAGGCTCTTGTAGCGTATATAGCTAACAATAAATATTAATACCTCAATGACTGCTACGCTTCCTACCCAGGCCATGCCATCAGAAGTAAAGCCAACGTCAAAATAAGTATCGCGCACAAAAGCGTCCGCCACGAAAAGGACAAGCGGTACAACAATCAGGTAGGTGACCACCTTGGCATTAATTGCATGCAAAAAAGTAGCCTTACGGAGAGCTTTCTGCTGCACCTGCCCAAGCATGGATTTGCTGCCACGTAATAGCTTTTGATATCCAATGCTATAGCGCATTCGTTTGAGACTATTTGCCATTGCTTTTATTTTAGCACAAGCAAAAAGCCCCGACATCCGCCGGGGCTAATTTTTGGCTTTCTAGGATTGGTGATTTTCGACTAGCTCTACGATATGCAAAACAGCGCCCACCGGCAGACGGAAGACATCATGCATAGCATCACTCTCCGCAAGTGAGCAGTCAGCATCACTGTCCCAGAAATTCTGGACGGCCTGGTCGACCAATTCGCGCGGCCAGTACTTCAGCCTTGCCTTCAGGTGGCGCGTCTTGGCGCGAAACTCATGATAGTGATGCTCATCGAGCCCCTTGACGCTTGCGCGCAGCGGAGAATCAGGGAAGACGTAGATAATGAAGCAATAATCCGCCGCGTCGTTATCATAAAAGAAGTCGCGTGGCGCACTTAGATGCGCGAAATAGCCTCGACTATTTAGATACGCATCAAGGTCTATCAACCCTGTTTTGTCGCGAAAATCGGCCAGGATTTTCATTGCTTGATACTCACGCATACGATCACCTCTCTGCCAGACGGACAATTTCGGCCAGAACTGCAACTGGATATTTCGTGGTACGACCGTTGATTGTCGCGCGATACGTCAAATAGTCGACACTTCCATCCTCGCGCTCGATACGATCACTCTGCGGGTAACCAAACTGGCGGTTTGTACCATTACCGTTACCAACGTAGATATTGAAGGCCGGTGCACCAGTCTCTTCTACGACGATGGTCTGTGTCTTATTGCGAAATACATAGCTCAGATCGCCTCGCGCGCCCAAAGAGAATCCTTTATCGCTGAGATATGAAACAATATCAACATCTCCATCGGCAATATATGACTCTAGCTTCGTCATTGCTTCGGCGTCGGTCATCTCTTTGGCGGGACCACCACAAGCAGACAACATACACATAATCGCAAACATGAAGACAGCCACTATGGCGAATCTTTTCATCCTATCACCTCCTAGTAATGTGCGATTTTTTATCTTTCTATATTATATCATTTTTTGCAATCTTGTCAATTTCAGAAAGCGCCAAGAAAAAGCCCCCTCGGTTGCCCGGGGAGGCTCACGTTACTCTACTTACCAGCCTTCTTTCTTTTCGCGAGAAGCTTGTCATACCTGGCGAAAATCTCCTCGATGGACAACACCGGGAGCGGGCGCCACTTCTTATCTGCTACGAGCGCCGGATCTGGCGTAATGGTGGCCTGGCCGTTGGCGATTTTTTCGCGATCAGCCGCAATCCATTTATGAACCATGGCTCGCAAATCGCAAATCGCTTCGAGCGAAGTGGCCATGTTATAGAAGCGACCGTAGCGCTTCCAGGCTTCCGGATCTTCGCTTTCCTTGCCGACAATCTTAATGTCTGCCGCTAGAGCCGCAGCGCGAAGCATGCGCCAAGCTTTTTCGGTGCCGATTACCTCAATCAGCTCGCCAGTATTTTTGTCCCTGTACTTATATCCCTTCTTCTTCATCTTGATGGATTCCTTCAGGGCGTCGAGCGAACCGTCGTAGTATTTGGGGTCATAGAAGAGCCTCTGCCAGTCCTCCGCAATCTGCTCGGGGTGGATGATTCCATAGCAGTCTTCCGTCGCGCTCAGCTCAGACAGCAACGCGAGCTCACGCGAAATACCGCCACAGGCATTCAGGAAGGCCTTCAGAGCGTCCAAGTAGTACGTGTATGCTGGATGAAAGTAATAGTAATATCTCGGCATTCATCATCACCTCTCTTTCCGAAATTCGATGCCGAAGTATGCTTACGGTTCGAGATTAAACCGTATAATTGTATTATAGCATAAAATCCATAAAAAGTCAATGTACATAAGCGTTTTACTCTGTTTGTTGACAGATTTTCGCCCTTTTGATAAGATATAAGCATACAGATATAGACCGGCCTGAAGAGGGACGGTATTTTTAAGCCCTGGGCCAAACCCAAGAGACAGAAAGGAAATTATGGACTTAGATCTTAAGCAAATGGTCGCAATGGTCGACATTATTGCCGAAGAAAAAAACCTACCAAAAGAAGTTGTACTAGACGTGATCCAGCAAGCGATTGCTGCCGCCTGGCGCAAAGATAACGGCGACAAGGAAATGGATGTNNNGGACTGGCGAAGCCGATGTATATGTTGCTCGCATCGTCATCGAGGATGGCGTTGCCTACGACCCGGCCACCGAAATCCCACAAAGCGAAGCTAAAGGCAAAGAAATCGGCGATGTCGTCGAAGAAAAACATAAAGCTGGCGCCTTTGGCCGCGTAGCCTCTCAGACCGCAAAACAGGTCGTCATTCAACGCTTGCGCGAAGCTGAGCGCGACGCAGTATTAGCAGAATACGAAGACCGTGTCGGCCAAGTCGTAAACGGCACCATCGTGCGCTGTGAGCCACGCGTTGTTCGCGTTGACCTTGGCAAAGCTACCGGCATCATGCCAAAGAGCGAGCAGATTAACGGCGAGTATTACTCTGTTGGCTCACGCATTAAAGTTTTCATTAAAGAAATCGAACGCAATGAACGTGGCGCACAATTAATCCTCAGCCGTGGCTGCGCTGAGTTTATCGAATACTTATTCCGTCAGGAAGTGCCAGAAATCGAAACTGGCTCCGTCGAAATTAAGGCCGTCGCCCGCGAGGCTGGCGTTCGCACCAAGATCGCCGTTGCCGCCTCAATGCCTGGCATCGATCCAGTCGGTACCTTCGTTGGTGGTCGCGGTGTACGCGTCCAGGCCGTAATGAACGAGATTGGCGACCGCGAAAAGATCGACATTATCAACTGGAGCGACAATGCCTCTGAATACATTCGCGAAGCTTTGAGCCCAGCCGAGATTCAGACAGTCGAAATCAAAGATGGTCATGCTACCGTTTACGTTGCAAAGGACCAGCAATCAATCGCGATTGGTCGTGGCGGCCAGAATGTTCGCCTCGCTAGCAAATTAACTGGCTTCGAAATCGACGTTGAGGTTGCAAAAGCTCCAGAAAAGAAAAAGAAAAAGAACGTCGAAGACTCTCTTCTCTCTGCGCTCGAAGAAAGCGAAGACGAAGAAGCCGCCGAAGGCGAAGAATAAAGCTAATCAAAAAAAGAACCTCCTCGCGGGGGTTCTTTTTTTATTTCTTGCATTTAACCGGGACTTTGATGCCGGCACCGTTTAGAGTAGCGGCGCCCTCAGCATTCTTACAAGCCGTGCTCTCTTCGCTCGCATCGTTTACGGTAAAAGTATTTGCGTCGCCGTGCTCGACCCAGTCCAAAAGCATTGACCCGATATAGAACATTACGACCACCAAAAAGAGAATTACGGCCGCTTTAAGATAGCCACCCAACTTGGATTTAAGTTTATCGCCAGCGTACATCGTTTATATTTTAAGCTTTTTTCGAGATAAGCACAAGCGCCTTAACGGTCGGCTTTGAGGTCGGCGAATTTCTCGGCCATGGTCGGATTGCCGCGCGTCAGTCGCTTGATTGTGAGGTCTTCCGCTTTATTATTAGCAAGGCGTAAATTATTTTCCGAGCTCAGCAAAGCCTCTTTCGTCTTCTGCAGATGGGCGATTGTTTTGTCGATTTCTTCAATGGCGGTACTGAACTTTTTACTCGCCAGTTCATAATTGCGCGCAAAAGCCTGCTTAAAATTCTCCATATTTTCTTCGAAATGCGTAATATCAATATTTTGGTTGCGCACGACGGCGAGCTCTGCTTTATATTTCAGCGAATTCATAGCCGCATTACGCAATAACGTAATCATCGGGATGAAAAACTGTGGCCGAATCACATACATCTTGTCATATTTGTAGCTTACGTCGACAATACCCGTATTGTAGAGTTCCGATTCGGACTCCAATAAAGTAACTAACACGGCGTATTCGCAATTCTTTTCTTTGCGATCTTTGTCGAGCTCTTTGAAAAAATCTTCGTTTTTGTGCTTTGTGGCAGTGGTCTCATTCTCGTTTTTCATCTCAAACATAATTGAGATTATCTCGTTTCCAGCCTCATCGCATTCGCGAAAAATGAAATCGCCTTTAGAGCCGGTCCTTGAGACGGCATTGTCTTTTTCGAAATATGCATTCGGAAAAGCTGTAGCACGCA
>DEGE01000009.1:33136-38620 GCA_002351365.1 Candidatus Saccharibacteria bacterium UBA2834 | reverse complement strand
TCGGCTTGCTTAAGCTGAGCTTCGAGCGCAGCAATTTTGGCCGCTTGAGCTGATTCTTGTTTAGCAAGCGCTAAATCTTTGTCGGCGGACGCCTGTTTGGCGGCGTCTTTAAGGCGACTATGTAATTCAGATTCAAACTCCTGATTGCGGACTTGGCTTAGAATATCTGCATAACTAGAATCATCGACTTTAAAAGTTGTGCCACATTTTGGGCATTTAATCTCTGCCATACTCCTCCACTGTTTTTTACTATCTTATCACATCAATCGCGACGAATCGCTCTGGCGACGGATTTATAAACTTCAACCAATACTAACACTAACAAAGCAACACCGAATAGGCCGATGCCGTGCTTGAACTCAACCGGCGAGGCTTGTAGCAAGTTCGAGAGTGCTGGAACATTCATGACTGCAACTTCCAGCAAAACTGAACCAATTACGCCCGCTATAATTAACCAGTTACTACGAAGTGGCACACTAAAGGCAGATTCTCGTTCGCTGCGGCAGTTAAAGACATGCACGTTCTGAATGAAGACCATCAAGCACATGATATATCCGCGCGCGTGGCCGGCATCGAACTTTAGGACACAGACCAAGAAGTACCAAGCGATGAAGACTATCGCTGCGATTGTAAGGCCAGATAACAGGATGCGACGCAATAAACTTCGGTCAAAAATGGATTCTTTCGGATTGCGTGGTTTTTCGCGCAAGATACCAGGCTCAGCCCTCTCGAAGGACAACGCAAAGTCCTGAATACCGTCAGTTACAACATTTANNGGTACGGCAACCAATGGCATTGGCATATTACAAGCAATCGCCGTGAAGAAGAAGAGTGCTTCAGCAACGCCGCAAGAGATTAAGAATAAGATAATTTTGCGGATGTTTGAATAGGCGACCCTGCCCTCTTCAATGCCGGACACAATAGACTTAAAGCTGTCATCCATAATAATCATGTCGGCTGTATCGCGAGCAATATCAGTACCACTACCCATCGCTACACCAATATTAGCAGCCTTGAGTGCCGGCGCATCATTCACGCCATCACCAGTTACAGCTACGAATTCGCCGCGCTCTTTCAGTGCGTCAACGATATACAGTTTCTGCAATGGCGTCACACGCGCAAACACCGTCTTGCTTGCGACAAATTCCGCGAATTTGGAGTTTTCTTGATCGTGCATACGTTCGACTTCTTCGCCAATGGTTACGGCATCTGCATTTTTAACAAGCTTCAGGTCTTTAGCGATTTTCGTCGCAGTTAACGGATGGTCACCAGTGATCATGATGACCTTAATGCCCGCCTTATGACAATCACGAATCGAATCAACCGCTTCTTTACGAATCGGATCAATAAAACCAACCATGCCCATAAAGGTTAGATCAGCAATATCCTTATCGCTATAGTTGTTTTTAGCCTTCACCTTGCCCTTTGCGAGCGCAATAACGCGATAGCCGTCTTCGGCCAACTTATTGTTTTGCTCAACAATTTTCGGAAAATCAGATTTATTAGCTAAATTAATTGTTTTGCAGAAGTTCGCAACGGTCTCCGGTGAACCCTTAACCGTACAATAAGTGTCATTACCCTGGCGATAAAAGACTGCTGAGTATTTGTTTTCTGACTCATATGGAATAATATCGATAATCTCTACTTCGTCCGCATTGACGCCAAGTTTTACTCCTAAGACCTTAAAGGCGATGTCGATCGAGTCGCCAGTCGGACCCTGCTCGCCATCAAGACTCGCTTCGTTATTGATTGCACCCAGCAGGCCAATTTCTTCGGCATACTTAAGAATATTCCCGCTCACTTTGCCAGACGTTTCGTAGCCTATGCCGGAGATTTCATACTTTTCGCCATTTGGTAGCAAAATAATTTTGGCGGTTTGCTGGTTAACTGTTAAAGTGCCGGTTTTATCTGACGCAATTACCGTACAGCTACCCAAAGATTCCGCTGCATGCAGACGACGCACTACCACGTTGCGTTTTGCCATTCGATTTGAGGCAATCGTTAGAGCCATCGTTAACGCAAGTGGCAAGCCTTCTGGCATAGCTGAAACTGCAAAAGCGATTACCGTCAATAAAATCTCGTTGAATGGCGCTCTTTTGTAAATCAATAGGCCCGCAATTACCACGGCTACCACCATCACCAGCACACTGATTTGCTTCGACAGTTTTTCGACACGAATCGTTAGCGGAGACTTTTCGTCTTCGGAATTATTTAGACTATCAGCAATCTTGCCCAATTCGGTTTGAGCACCAATCGCCACAACGATTGCTTCGGCGCGCCCCGACACGGCCGTCGTGCCCGCAAAAACCATATTTGACTGCTCGCTAATTGGCGCCTGATGCCGATTAAGCGCCGCTGGACTCTTCTCTACTTGTAGACTTTCGCCGGTCAAAATCGATTCATCGACCATAAAGTTGCGCGTCTTCGCGATTCGCATGTCGGCGCTAATTTTATCGCCCGACTCAAGCAAGACATAGTCGCCAATCGTTAAGTCCTCGGCGTCAATTTGGACTTTTTTGCCGCCACGCATCACGTTCACCTTAACCGACAGTAAATCCTCGAGTGCGCTAGCGGTTTTATTAGCTTTGTTTTCTTGATAGGTGCCCATGATGGCATCAACTAGCACAATTACGAGAATAACGGCGCCATCTACGATTTCACCCACCGCAAAAGATATAACGATGGCCAGCAGCAGTAATATAATTAACGGATCTTTGAATTCGTTCAAGAAAAGCTGCCAAATACTAACGGATTTTTTCTTGGGAAGTAAATTTTTACCATAGCGCGACTGTCGGGCTGTTACTTCGTGGCTACTGAGGCCCTGCTCGCTCGTATCTAATTCGCGCTTAATTTCAGATAGTTTACGATTAAAAAACATAACTATTTTCATTCTATCATGGCTTGACAAATCGCAATTACGCTTATGATACTAGACAAAATAGCCAAAGTGTGCTATAATATATATGGTGTTAGTCCCACACGCACTAAAGTACATTGAAAGGAGGTGGTCTTATGATAAATAGGACCCCGTGGGGAGAGAGAATCGGAAACTGGTCGAATAGATTGTTAATCGGTGCAGGAGCCTGCTTCGGTATCTGGCTGCTNNGCTGACTCAAATCCTGTTGAGCTTCTGGAAGTGGGGTGTGCTCCGCTTCTTCAACGGAGTTTGCGGCTGGCTGATTGCGCCCGTGTTGATTGTCGCCGTGCTTTGCTGGGCGGCATCCATCGCACTTGACGGTGGCAACCGTGGCAAAAGCTGGGCGAAGCGTTTCGTCGAGCTCGCAATTAAGGCCGGCGTCGTCACTGTCGCCGTCATCTTGCTGAAGGTCTTCCTTGGCGTCTGCATGAAGTATTGCACTTCCGGAGGCTTCTTCTTCGGTCTGTTTAGCTTCTTGCAAAGCGTCTTTGGAATGCTGGTTATTCCCGGCATTGTCGTCACGCTAATCTTGCTCATCGCAAGCTACGCTAGCAAGCGTAAGGACGTGGCTGACTGGCTGGACGGCAAGCTCGGCGAAAGCCAATCTGTCGCGTACGGCGACATCGATGAGCTGTTCCGCGACCTCTGATTCTCAAAAAGAAGGGAGCCTCAACCCAAACGAGACTCCCTTTTTCCATGCTTACAATTTAGCGCGAATAGCACGATCGACTTGAGTTAAGAATGATTCGCTATTATTTGCTTGTAAATCGATTTTTTCATTGTTTATATAGATGGTCGGAGTATAAGTCACGTCATGGACATAGTGGCCGATAGCTTGATCAAAGCTTACCTTACTAATGACGTTTTCTTCCTTCATATCAGCCATAAAAGTGGTCAAATTCACATCTGGCGCAGCTTTATTAATCATATTACGAAAAATTTTCGGCAAATCCATTGCGCTAGCTTCGCTCCATGTCGACTGTTGCGCAAACAAAGCGTCATGCATTTCCCAATAATGCCCTTGCTGGGCCGCAGCCTCAGCGGCGCGCGCCGCAGCTATCGCGTTTGAATGAATACTCTCAAGTGGGAAGTTGCGCGATATAAACATCACTTGGTTGCCATAACGCTGATAAAGCACATTCATGTCCTGATAGACTGATGCACAGGCTGAGCACTGAAAATCGACATATTCGATGACGGCGATTTTTGAACTAGTATTTCCTCTAACATGATCCGCCACGTCGCCATTTTTTTCATCCCCAGGTATAATCTTGCCAGCATTATAGTTGCCCTCCATAACGCCACTAATTGCGGTTTGTTGAGATAATCGAGTTTTTAGGCTAGTGATTTCTTCAGTTTGCTTTTGCGCATCTTTTTTGAGCTCGACGACTTGATAATGATAGTCCGCGATTGCGTGAGATAGAACCAGAAAGCCAAAGAAGAGCGCGAAAACCGATAAGCGTAGCCAGATAATTTTACGGCGCTGTGGATTCGGAAAACGCGAAGCGACTTCTGGATTAAGCCTGAAATAAAGATAGCGTTTGCCATACTCTGGTCGCTGTGCTGCTAGGAGCATAACGTGTGAGTTATAGTCTTCGAGCGACATGCGATTTTTCATGAAACGTTGCGCCGCATCTTCGCGTAATCGATGTGGTAATTTTACGGCATCATCGATATCTTTCGCGCCAAGTTTAGCACTTTTGCTATCTGAAAGCTTCAGCAAATCAATACCGAATTTTTCCTTGGCGCGGGTCGGCGTCAGATATTCGCCCGTGCCATCCTGCGGATGATAGATTGCAATGCCCAAAAGACGACCATGGTCGCGATTCTTCTTTGCAAATTTATTGTCGCTCTGCCCACCAGTCACCAATGCGACGATATGATAAACGCCGAAATGGTAATACAAGAATGGCATCGAAACTTCAATTGGCTGATTGCCAGTCGATTCCGGTGCTAATCCCTTGAGAATTTCGTTATATGTTTTGCGTGCCATAGATAAATATATTCTAGCACAGATGATATAATGGACTTATGTCTAAGCACGCAACAGTTCCGACCGGATTAACCAGCGCAGAAGTGCGCGAACGGCGCCGCAAAGGGCTAGTCAATACCTCAGTTCAGGCCCCATCGAAGTCAATCAAGCAGATCGTGATTGACAACACTTTCACTTATTTCAACTTTGTTTTTTTGGTGCTAGCAATCCTCTTAGTGCTAGTGGGGGCTTTCAGAGACATCTCCTTCATTCCGGTGATTGTTGCAAACACTCTAATTGGTATTTTTCAGGAAATCCGTTCAAAAGTCGTACTCGACAAGATGTCGATTCTTAATGCGCCAATTGCCCGCGTAGTACGTGACGGCAAGGAACACGAAATTGATGCGGAATGGCTCGTTCAAGACGATATCGTGCGCTTTAGAGCTGGCAACCAGATTCCGGCCGACGCAAAAGTCGTAAGTGGTAGCGTCGCAGTAAACGAGTCACTTTTAACCGGCGAGTCGGACGATATCCATAAAGAACACGGCGACGATTTGCTGTCTGGTAGCTTTATCGTATCTGGAGAATGTTATGC
>DEGE01000009.1:31910-32995 GCA_002351365.1 Candidatus Saccharibacteria bacterium UBA2834 | reverse complement strand
ATTATATTGTTTTGTCAGCAATTCTTTGGCGGAAACCAGAACATTCAAGACGCCGTCCAGGCTTCCGTTGCTGCAATGATTGGCATGATTCCAGAGGGGCTGTTCTTGCTCTCGTCGGTCGCTTTAGCTATTAGTGCGATGGAATTGGCGCAGGAGAAGGTCCTTCCACATGACATGAAGAGCATCGAGACCTTGGCGCGCGTAGATGTGCTCTGCGTCGACAAGACCGGAACCATTACTGATGCACACATGAAAATTGCCTCGCTCGAGATGCCAAAAGGCGGCAAAATGGAATATGACAAGGTCTTCGAGCTAGCGAGCAATTATGCGGCTGCCCAAAAAGCCGACAATATCACAATGGAGGCCGTCAAGGAGTTCTTCAATAAGCCAAGCGAATCCACTAAAGTAAAGTCCGTCGTCGGTTTCACGCCCGAATTTAAATATAGTGGCGTCAACTTCGAAGACGCAAGTTACATTATGGGTGCCCCTGAGCTGATTCTACGTGACAAGTTCGAGGATCATCGTAAAGAGATCGAAGGTTACAATATGCGAGGCTATCGTGTCTTGGCATTTTGTAAATATCACGGCGAAGTAGATGGTAAAGCGCTCAAAGAGAAAGTTGACCTAATTGGCCTAATCTTGCTTACTAACCCAATCCGCGAGAATGCGCCAGAAACGTTCAAATATTTCGCCGAGCAGGGCGTGCAAATCCTTGTCATCTCTGGTGATGCGCCGCTTACGGTATCCGAAGTAGCCAAAAAGGCCGGTATTAAGAATGCCGACAAATACGTTGATGCTTCAACCCTAAAAAGCAATAAGGATATTCATGAGGCATTAAAAAAATACGCCGTGTTTGGCCGAGTAACGCCTGATCAAAAGCGTCTCTTCGTACAAGCTCTCCAGGAGCAGGGACATACGGTCGGCATGACTGGCGATGGTGTAAATGATATTCTAGCTCTGCGCGACGCAGATTGCGGTATCGCAATGGCGAGTGGCAGTGACGCCGCGATGCAGGCCGCCCAATTAGTATTACTCGAATCCGACTTCTCAAAAATGCCAGGTGTCGTCAAACAAGGACGTCAGGT
>DEGE01000009.1:30195-31855 GCA_002351365.1 Candidatus Saccharibacteria bacterium UBA2834 | reverse complement strand
GTCAAAAATACTTTTTCGTTGACAACCAGTCTTGTAGCTATTTTATTTGCGATCAAATATCCATTATTACCTTCACAGATATCGATGGTAAGTCTTTTTACGATTGGCATGCCGGGCTTCCTGCTTTCACAATTGCCAAACACCGACTTGATTAAAGGTAGTTTTACTTACAATATCATGTCACGCGCTGTACCGGGCGGTTTAACAGATATGATTGTGGTCGCCTTGATGATGATTATTGGCACGATTTTCAATATATCGAGCGAAGAAATATCGACCGCCGCCACAATTCTGATTGCCGTAGTTGGTCTCTTAATGGTCTATCGCGCCAGCAAGCCAATGACACGGCTGAAATGGGGTATTTTCAGCCTCTGTCTAATAGGTATGATCTTGAGTTATATCTTTATTCCTTGGCTCTTCGGCATGAGTAGTCTATCGATTCAGGCCACAATTATCTGCGTCGGCCTCGGCTTTGCAAGCTACCCAATTCTACAGAAATTAACCCAGTTAACAGACAAGTTCGGCGTACGTATTCAGCACCTAATCAAGAAGTACGCCAAACGCGTAAAAAGCCTCGCCAAAGAGATGTGGGCAGACCGCTAGATAATAAGCTCTCACCCCTGTTATTTCACTAAATAGGACGGCGTAGTTATTGACTTTTTTAAGCGCTTATGGTATAATGATAATATGACCGTTTATCCCAACGGTCAAATCCACGCACAGGAGGAGAAAAAGATGTATCCGTCTTTTCTCAAGAAGTTCCTTAAGGTCAAGACTGAGCAGCCCGTAGAAAAAATTGCCGACGAGGCAACCATCACAGCTACTCCTCAGGCCGATGATCCGACCGGTGAAGTATGCACGGAATTCCGCGAACACCTCCATGGTTACCTCTTTGTATATACATGCCTGTTCGACGCAAAAACACAGCGTTACGGCATCATTCTCATTAATGAAGATACAAGGGAAACCTGGAAGAATCTAACGGAGTCCGAGATGGAAACGTGCGAAGACAATATCTTCGAACGCTACAAGGCCACTCACGCCTATTGATCAGTATTCCTTTGTTTCAGAAACGCCCCGGCGCAAGACGCTGGGGCTATTTCATTTATACACAAAAGAGCGCCCTAAAGGCGCTCTCGATAAGACAACGACTGACCCGTTGGGGTGAGTCCTTGTATAATTCGGCATCTTGCTATTTTCCCACTTTCGCAGTACATTCGCCGCGGCCAGGCTTGACTTCTGTGTTCGGAATGTAAACAGGTATTTCCCTGGTGCTATGGACACCGATGTAAAACTTCAATTAACTTGAAATCTTACATCGATGTAAGATGTGATGACAATGAACTTTAATTGGCTCTGATACAAATTTAGTACCAGTTACTAGCTAAGTCTACTCTACTTATCGTCGTTATGCAAGCATAAAAACAATAAGTAGAACATAAAAAGGCAATGCCTCTATTAGTACGCTTCGGCTCCATGTGTTGCCACACTTCCACCTTGCGCCTATCAACCAGATCATCTTTCTGGGAGGTCATAGGGAATTCTAATCTTGGAGTCAGTTTCGCGCTTAATATGCTTTCAGCGCTTATCTATACCGAACATAGCTACTCGGCAATGCAGCAGGTGGCCACAACCGATACACTAGAGATTCGTCCATCTC
>DEGE01000009.1:29395-30013 GCA_002351365.1 Candidatus Saccharibacteria bacterium UBA2834 | reverse complement strand
CCGACATCGAGGTGCCAAACCGCGCCGTCTATGTGAACTATTGGGCGCGATCAGCCTGTTATCCCCAGGGTAACTTTTATCCGTGTGCGCTGTCTTTCCCACGTAAATTGAACCGAAGTTCTATACAGCGGGTCATTTGCTCCCACTTTCGTGTCTGTTTGGGTTGTGGCCCTCACAGTCAAGCTGGCTTTTGCGCATACACTATCACCACGATTTCCATCCGTGGCTAGCCAACCTTTGAACGCCTCCGCTACTCTTTAGGAGGCAACCGCCCCAGTTAAACTACCCGCCAGGCACTGTCCCNNGCCATGCACGGTCCAGTAACCAGTTAATGGTCACTGTAGAGACTGCTAAAATACTCAGGGTGGTATTTCACCTTGCGACTCCACAAATACTAGCGTATCTGCTTCAAAGTCTTCCACCTATGCTACACAAAATATCCCAACAATCAATGCAAAGTTGTAGTAAAGCTCCATGGGGTCTTCTCGTCCTGGCATGATCAGACGGCATCTTTACCGCCAATGCACGTTCACCGAGACCTTCGTCGAGACAGTGCCCACATGATTACTCCATTCGTGCGGGTCTGAACTTACCAGACAAGGAATTTCGCTACCTTAG
>DEGE01000009.1:28995-29304 GCA_002351365.1 Candidatus Saccharibacteria bacterium UBA2834 | reverse complement strand
ACCTGTGTTTTTGGTAAACAGTTCCGTGGGCTCTTTAGCTGCGGCCCGCCTATTAAAACAATAATTGGGCGCTAAGTTAAAGAACAATAGTGTTCTGTCTCAACAAAGAAATTCGTATTAAACATAAGATACATATTGATAGTAATCTTCACGAATTCTTCGTTGAGTTACTTAGCAATTATTGCCTTGATAGGCGGGCAGTCCTTATTCCGAAGTTACGGACGCTTTTTTGCCGAGTTCCTTAACGAAGGTTCCCTCGTAGGTCTGAGTCTACTCGACTCGAGCACCGGTGTTGGTTTGCGGTACGGT
>DEGE01000009.1:28522-28722 GCA_002351365.1 Candidatus Saccharibacteria bacterium UBA2834 | reverse complement strand
GTCTTAAGGTTACTGATTCCAGCATTCTCACTTGATACCGCTCCACTAGACTTTACAATCTAACTTCACCGCAATATCAACGCTCCTCTACCACTGCTGCATGGACGTATCCATACAACAATCCATGTCTTCGGTTTAACACTTGAGCCCCGTTACATTTTCCACGCGGGATCTCTTGACTAGTGAGCTGTTACGCACTC
>DEGE01000009.1:25796-28169 GCA_002351365.1 Candidatus Saccharibacteria bacterium UBA2834 | reverse complement strand
GCTTCAACCTGCTCATGGTTAGGTCACCCGGTTTCGGGTCTAATCCTGCCGACTTGATGGGCTATTAACCCTCGCTTTCACTGTGGCTCCATCATTTGACTTAGCCTCGCCGACAAAATTAACTCGCTGGATCGTTCTACAAAAAGCACGCCGTCACCCAGCAAGCTGGGCTCCGACACCTTGTAGGCACTGAGTTTCAGGATCTATTTCACTCCCCTCCCGGGGTTCTTTTCAACTTTCCATCACTGTACTATTTCGCTATCGATCATTTGCAATATTTAGTCTTGGCAGGTGGTCCTGCCGGATTCAAACAGGGTTTCTCGTGCCCCGTCCTACTTGTGAAAAGATATATAAGTTCAATAGTTGTTTTCGCATACTGGGCTTTCACCATCTTTGGCGCGCCATTCCAAGCGCTTCCGCTAACAACTAAGAATCTTATCCACTCAGTTTACGCTGTTGGTTTTTATGCCGAACGGTCAATTAAATTAACTGCTCAGCATAAAAATTATCTAAACACGCAACACCCCTAATAACTCTGGGCGTAAACCCGTAAGGTTATCTTGAGGTTTAGACTATTCCAATTTCGCTCGCCACTACTTTCGGAATCGTTGGTTACTTTCTTTTCCTCAACCTACTAAGATGATTCAGTTCGGCTGGTTCCCGTCTCATTACCCTATGTGTTCAGGTAACGGCAATATGGCATGACCCATATTAGGTTTCCCCATTCGGCAATCTCCGGATCAAAACTTGTTCTCAGTTCCCCGAAGCTTATCGCAGAGTTCTACGGCCTTCATCGGTTGCAAATGTCAAGGCATCCACTATCAGTGCCCTTATGTACCTTTTTATGCATTGACTTAACTAGTAATTGATACTCAATTACAGTTTGGTATGAATTTAAAAATTCGATACCGCCAATTAAATTTCCTATGTTGTCATCAAATTGTTAAATGATAAATTTCCAAAGCCGAAGAAAATAGTTAGACTTTTTTCCTCGCATTTATCTAACTTGGGCAGAGGTTCATAAATAACCAAGCGAACTTGCTCAAAAACTGTTCTGATTGTATATCAAATTTTCATCCGACGCAAGGGTTTTTTTGAAGATTTTTTATTTTTTTGGACTTTTTAGCGTTTTTTAGGGCTTTTTAGGGGCAAAAATGCCTATTTTAGCTTCGCTAGAGCCTCAAATACCGCCGCACGATCTTCTTCGATTAGGCGCAGAGTGGCATCAATTTCCGAAAAGGCGATTGTTATATTACGGCCAAAAGCAGCATCTTTTATATATTGTTTAAAGAATTCTTTATATTGCTGCGCATCGCCTGGGCGAATAATTGCTCCTGCAATATAACGTGGGTAGTCGGGCGCCGTCTTATTTCCTTCGACATCCTTAAGCCAATCCCAGTTAGCATAGAACCAAGCCAGCATGTCATCATGAAGATAGCGATTGCGCACCAAACGCACAAAGAAGAAGAGGCGATCTTGCGGCCGAATTGCCCCACTCTGAATAGATTTTAGATATTCGCTGCACAAATCACGATCTTTCGTAAGCGTAATAGCATCCATAATATCACTCTTGAGGGCCACATCGGATGAGGTCTTATAAGTGTCGAAATAAGTAGCCGCTAATTCACTATTGCGGTTGCAGAGCACTGCCATAACCACCCAGCGCAAATTAGTATTTATATTATTAATATCTACGTCGCGATAAGTGCGGACAACTCTATCAAAGAATTCGTCGTCGCCAGCATAGCGCTTGAGCGATAGAATGACTGGACGCAACCGCGTATCATCGGCCGATTCGTTTACCCTTACCGAGACGCCAAGGCGCTTATAGTTCCCATCCACCAATTTACTAACAAAACTCTTAAATTCCTGCTCTTCTGGTGTATTTTTCTCGAAAAATATCTTCAAATCACCGATTGTAGCCGAAATAACTTCCCAAATGACCGTATCGGTCTCTTGGCTGTACTCTTGCAGTAATGACAGAAGCGATGCACTACTGACCATCTTAGTCTTAGCTAGCAAGCGCCGGTCGATTAATAGGCGCAGCTTCTGCTCTTTATTAAGCGAGGCGAAGTTTCGTATTTTCTCTGCTAACTCATCGTCGCTTAGATTAATTAGGTAGTGGCCCGACAAATCGTCACGCAGCTCACGGATTGGATATTTACTGTCGTCGGTTTTCATCGATAACAAGAAACGCTGTTGTTGTTTGCCAGTAACGACCGGATAGCCAGATTGAGTCAGCCAAGGCGTCATAAACTTTTTAACATCGAAATCCGCGTGCGGCGTAAGCGCATCCCACAAATCGTCGGCCGTCGTGTTGCTATAGGCGTGTTTCTTGAAATAATCCGCCAGACCAGCAAAGAAGGCTTTTTC
>DEGE01000009.1:18010-25649 GCA_002351365.1 Candidatus Saccharibacteria bacterium UBA2834 | reverse complement strand
TGCACATCGGGTAGGCAGTCGCGTCGTAGTGCCAACAAGACTGCTGAAGTGTAAAAATCATCCCAGGCATCAAGCTCTGGATGCAGTTTATCAACCGCATACGTCTCAATCATGTTCGCGAACGACTCATTGAGCCACAAATCATCCCACCAGGCCATCGTGACTAAATCGCCAAACCACATATGCGACAATTCGTGCGCAATTACCAAATCGACATACAACTTCTGATCGATGGCGGACTTTTCGTTGGCCAACATGGCGATTTCACGATATGTAGTTAGCCCCCAGTTTTCCATAGCACCAGCCTCAAAGTCTGGTAATGCAACCAGGTCTAGCTTTGGTAGCGGGAATGGCGTCTTAAATAAATCGTCATAAAAATCGAGTACTTCTGCCGCAAAATTAGCCGAATGCTTTAAATCTTCAACTGGTTGATGTATGCCAGCATAAGACGTAATTTTGACGCCATGTTTCGACTCGGTTTCATATGCTACAAAATCGCCCACCACAAAAGCTAACAAGTAAGTTGACATACGAGGAGTCTCCTCGAACTCTACTGTCTTGCGACCGTCTTGAGTCAATGAAAACTTTGGTGGCATATTGGAGAGAATTGTATCGGTTTGAATAGAGGCGATTTTTAGACTAAACGTAGCCTTGGCGGATGGCTCATCAATGCAAGGGAAACACTGACGTGCGTAGTGCGACTCGAACTGCGTGGCGACAATTAGATGCTCTTCGCCATCGGCGACATATTTTGATAAATATGCGCTTTCCATGTTTTCTTTGATTTCAGAAGTGAATTCTATTTCAATGCGATGTTCGCCAAGCTCTTGATTCTTAATGATAAGGGCGCCGTCTTTTTGTTCGTATTCGGTAACTTTATCATCAATCACCAATTCTGATATCTCGATATCGACCGCATGCAATTTGATAGTCTTCGCTTTAACTTCGCCGCTTATTTCAACACGGCCGTGAATTTTAGTCTTGCGGTTTGTAATACTCAAGTTTAAATCGTAATGCGTAGGCGCAAAGTATTCATAAAATCTCTCCATATATCTAGCTTATCATTATTTTACAGATGAGAGCAAAAAGACCGGGCGGATGTCCGGTCTTTTTCAAGAAAGAGTCTATCGAATTTTAGTCAATAAACTTCTGAGCGCGATGAATCATTTCGTCGGTCTCATCGGTTTGGATGACATAAATCGGCTTGCTGCCCTCGGCGGAAATGATGGCATGACGATCGGTATACTCTAAGTTCGCATTCTTCTCGGCATCGAGNNCGGAAACCAAGATAGCCAAGCTTCTGTGTCACGAAATGACGGATTTCGTCAGAACGCTCACCGATTGTGCCAGCAAAGACGATAGCATCAGCGCCAGCTAGTACAGCAGCCATCTGGCCAATGTAGCTCTGGATGCGATAGACGAAAATAGAGTGCGCTAAGCTGGCACGAAGATCGCCTTCGTCGCGTTTTTGAATAACTTCGCGCATATCATCGGAAACACCCGAAAGGCCAAGTAGGCCGCACTGCTTATTGAGATAAAGCAGGAATTCTTCGTCGGTCTTCATCTTGAGTGCCTTCTTGATAGCTAAAGCGGCAGCAACATCAATCGTGCCAACGCGGGTAGACATCGCAACGCCTTCAAGTGGCGTATAGCCCATGGAGTTATCCATAGCCTTACCATTCAAAATAGCCGAANNTAGCCGGAACCCAGATGCATCACAATGAGCTTTTCTGGCAGAATATCGTGTTCTTTCATGTAGCGAGAGATGAAAGCGTAGCTAAGGCCATGATAGCCGTAGCGTTTAATTTCGAATTCATCAGCAAGCTTCATGTCGAAACTATAATATTTCATCGTGTCAGGCTTTTCCCAATGGAAGGCAGAGTCGGAAACGGAAATGATTTTGACGCCGGCAAAGTTTTTGCGAATACCGCGAATTTCATTCGCCGTAGTTGGAACATGGATAGGATTGCGCTTTTCGGCCTCCTTTAGGTTGGTCATGTACTCGTCATCAACAATATGGTCTTCGGTGAAATAATCACCAGGTGCAACAATACGCACGACTACTGCAGCAAGTTTGTGCTGATCGGTAACGTATTGCTCGTCGCGCAAAATTTGCGGCAATACAGCAATTGCGTCATTGAGGTTATCGATGGCTGGCTTGATTTTCTTTTTGCCGTCATCGACGTCATTAATAGTACAAACAACTTTTTTGCCTTCGTATTCGAAGTGCAGCTGAGCCATTAGCTCATCACCGTCGTAGAGCGCATACTTGCGACTGGCAGATCCTGGATTCGTGATTAGAATTAACTTACTCATGCCATGATTATAACAAATCATCGGTAAATCCTCTCTCTTTTACTTCCGATAAAGATCACTATTTGCTTTTCTGCAAACAGCATGTTTTATTATGACAGTTTTTTGTATTTTTTCAAGTAGCGCTTAGATATGGAAAACGCCCCGGCGCAATGCCGGAGCGTTCACCCTACTTAGTAGATACGCGACAATGATTAGCCTGCAATTAAATGTCCATCCTGAGTTGGCCAGGCACTTCATCGCCTGAGTCGTCTTCGTCGTCGCCGTCAGCCCCCAGGCCGTACCCATCATTCCCATACAGCGCCTCGAGACTTGCGCCAATGCTTCGACTAAGTACATAGATGCCTGCGCCGACTACTGCGATGGCGGCAAGCGCACCGCCAGCAATCAAGATTGCTTTCTTCATTGTCCACCCCCCCTTTCGATCTGTGTCGGGTTGCAAAAGTTACATCGCATCCAAGGGATATACGATTTGCCTACTTTAACACATTATTGTTGGGCAAGTCAAAATTACCGGTCTACGCCATAAATGGCGGCATACTCAGAGTTTGATTGAATAATTTGGCGATATTTGTCAGTGAATTCTGGATGACCGGCGCGCTCAAGAATGTTAATGCAGATATCCCAACGAGAACAATGATTGCGCGTAAGTTCATCCATTGGTGAAGTCGTCGAGCCTTGATCTTCATAGCCATGAATATCTACCCGCTTCGGGTTGGCATAATGCGACATAATGCCACGCATAGTTTCGGAATAACCATGGAAATTCACGATAATCGGCTTATCTTGCGTAAAATAATCATTAAATTTCTCTTGCGATAATTTGTTTTTGGTCGTGCCGATTGCGGCATACGATAGCGCCGCAATACCGACGTAGCGAATACGGAGCTGCGGCAATTCATTTTTGGCAAGCTTTATTGCCTCAATCGCTTCGTTGGATGGAATATCTCCGACACCGGAAACAACCAGATCAGGGTCATCGTCCGAAACAAAACCAAAAATCGACGCGCCGCCATTTTCCAATTGAAAACGTGCATGATTTATATCAACCCAACGCGGCAACAAGATTTTATTAAATGTTGTAAGATTTACAACATTTTTGCTTTGCTCAAACATAAATTCACTGGCCGCTACTGCTGCGATATCGTCGACCGGGAAAAGACAGTTAACTTCATTCGATGGTTTTGCTAATAAGTGAGAAATTAGCCCTGGGTTCTGATGCGTGTAGCCATTATGATCTTGGCGTTGCCAACAGGAGGTCGATAAAATATTTAACGCCTGATAATCTGGTCGCCAACTCGCTTCTTTGCTCTGCTTGAGAAACTTTAGATGCTGATCAATCTGCGACGATATGATTGGCAAAAATGACTCATAAGAAGTCATGGCGCCACGACCATCATTTAAGATATGGCTTGCCAACACCGCGAAAAGGGTATTTTCGGAAAGCATTTCAACGATATGGCCATCGTGCGATAAGTTCTTATCCCATTCTTCAGTCTTGAGCCCCCAAGCACGATCCGAAGCCTCGAAAACGGCACTGAGGCGATTCGATGTAGTTTCGTCTGGCGAGAAAAAGTAAAAGTCATCATATTTGTTTAGCTGATCGCGTAGGGCTTCACCAAAAACCTGAGCAGATGAATAATTTTCTGCGCCGGGTTGTTTAATTGTCTCTGGTAAATTCATGATAGAGCTCCTCAAACTCATAAGATTTTAGCCACTTCTCGAGCATCTTAAGTTGTTTTTCATCCGATTTTGCCTTTGGTAATGGCACTTGATGCGCAGCACAGTTGCCCTCAATCTTTAGGCCATCGACCGTTTTTGGCCCCGTATATCCCTTTGGCGTTTTTAGAATAATAAAGGTATTATATTTGAGCTCGCTCAAGACGAGTTGGAATTCTTCAGTATTGGTGCCGTCGACGATCACTGGATCATAGCCAAAACCACGGAACATCTGAAGCAATTCACGCTCACTGCTACGACCATAAATAGTTGGTGCAGAAATCTTATAACCATTTAGGTGCAAAATCGGTAAAACGTGTCCATTGTTCGTAGATCGTAGAACTTTATTAAGATTCAGGCTCGCTAATGCCGTAGCGGTTTCTAGCTCGCCATCACCAATTAGAACGGCAACAAATTTATCGGGACGCCCCAGTGCCGCTCCGTAGGCTGACGCAAGCGAATAGCCCAACTCGCCACCTTCGGCCACCACGCCCGGCGTGAATGGGCTGGCATGCGACGGAAAGCCGTAGGGCCATGAAAAATTTTTGCAAACATATTCTATGCCGTGCAATGTTGGAGTCGCTTCGGGGTAAGCCTGAATTAAATCACCGTCATAAAAAAGGTTTGCCTGCAGAGCTGGATAGCCGTGGCCTGGCCCCAAAATAAATTGCATTTTTGGAAAGCGCGCCTTGAGATTTGCGTACGCAATATTTATTCCCGGACAAGACCCCCAGTGCCCCAAAAGTCGTGGCTTAATGTCAGAAAAATCTAGCGGACGATTAAGCAAAAAATTATCCTGCAAGAAGATTTGCGCAACAGATAGATAGTTACAAAAACGAATGCGCTTGTTTATGTCTTCAATTTTTACGCCCAACCCGTGCATCATATAAATAAATTATAGCATAAGTGTTTTAGCTGGAGCCGAGCAAATGACGAAGCGCCACTTCTTTAACCTTACGGATTACGCGCTTCTGTTTTAGCCCAACAATGTCGTGGCCGCCAAAGGTTTCTAACAAATGAAAATGAGGATTTTGACGTTCGATGGCGCGCAAATTTTCACCTATTACAAGTGGGTCAACGCGACCGTGGATCACTTCTGAATTTATCTTGCTATTGATTACCATCTGCCAGTTGCCGGGGTTCAAAATCAGTTTCTCCATTGTTAAACGAAAAGCCGGCGTGTCGAGATTGCGTTTTTCGAAGCTCGAAACTTTATCGACGAACTTCGCGATTGCCTCCACGATGGGCGCATTGGCATTATGCGAGATCTCGTCAAAAGCCTTACCATGCAATCGGTCGTTGATGGTGGCCGATTCATTGCGACGCATGAAAGGCGGCGAAACCAGAATCAGTTCTTCGATCGGATATTCGGTATTCTCAGCGAAGTCCATTGCAATGAGGCAACCCATAGAATGACCAGCTAGAATTACCGGTGTTTTGATCTTTAGCTTTTTCAAAGTGCGGCGCAGAGTCTTACGATACGATTCGTAATCGTATTTATAGAAGCTCGGCTTTTCCGACTTACCGAAGCCAATTAGATCCAGACCAATAAAGCGTACACGACTGAGTTCTTTATCTTTGGCGAGTTCTCTGACGGTTGGGCGCCAACTCGTAAACGATGCGGCAATGCCGTGCAGAAAAACAATTGTCAACTCCGGTTTGAGCGAACGCGAAAAATCATATCGCACCGCCATCGTGAGAGGAATACGTAAAACGCGGTGAACGAAATAATCCCAGATTGTTTGTAATTTATTCTTCATCAAGTAATTTCATGGTGGCGGATATTAACTCTGGTAGCGTCTCACTATAGTCTTCGTAAATCCGAAAACCAGCAGCGTATGGATGGCCGCCTCCACCAAAATAGCCCGCCAATTGCTCGGCCACTGGCTTCGAGCTGCGGATTTTGCCAGTTAATTTACCGTCTGGGTAAGTCTTAATCGCCACGGCCACTTCTACGCCCTCGACTAGACGCAATTCTTCGAGAATTAACACATTAGGATTATATTCGTCGGAATATTCCTGGATATCTTCGAACGGGATTAGAACAGTCGCCAGCTTGCCATCGAGATGATATTCAACACGCTTAATTAAGTCTGCCTTGTAATCGAGAATGCGAGCCGACTTCTTCATGAATTCACGGCGTCGTTCCTCCATATCGGCCACCTGAGCACCAGCATCCATTAACGCAGCAGCGGCACGATAATCATCCGAGCTAGTCGACTGCGAAGTTAGGCCTAAGGTGTCAGACAAGATGCCATACAGTAAGTTTTCGGCACACTGCGCGTTAATATTTACTTTCTGATCCGTAAAAATTTTGTATAGCAAAGCACAGCAACTTGAGAGCGGTTCAATAATCTCTTCATGCTCAAAATCTAAATCCGGCGCCGTCTCGTGATGGTCAATTACGAGTACTGGGGCAGAATATAGACAATTTCGAATAGCCGCATCATCTAGTAGCTTTGAAAGTAAGACCGACGATGCAGTATCGACAATAATGAAAGCATCTGCCTTATAAGGGAATTCAATGTCTACTCTGCTCCAGCCCTCAAAATAACGCATATATTTTGGAATATCGACCGGACAATAAAGTGAGATTTCTTTATCGGACAAAGCCTCTTCTAGTGCCAAAGCGGAGCCCAAAGAATCGCCATCAGGATTCTCAGCCTGAATTACACAGATATGTTGTTTGTCTTTGACGAAATTGGAAAATTTTTCATACATACTAGATTTATTCTAGCATGTTTATCTGTTAAGTATGATTTGCGCCTTCGTTTTGTTCGCCATGAAGATAGTTTGATGGATCTGGTATATCTTCCTCATCTTCTTCGTAGTTGGTTGCAGGGATGTAATAATCTAATTGATAAAATACCCCATCATCCAGGTTATAAAGTGACGCGGCGCTACCTTCGCTATAGAAAATCAGATGCTGTTCCTCGCCAGCAACTACGTTTTCTTCGCCATTAAGCATTTCGTTTCGAGCAAAGAGATGAAAACTATAGAGCCGGTTAACATTTATATCCGCATAGTCATCAACTTTAATTAGGTCGGCAATTTCTGCGGTTGTTAAATTAATATCGTCAACAGCTTCTTTGCCAGATTTAACGGTATAATTGCCCGAAAGATAATTATCTGAGCCATCATCGCAAACCTGACGCCAACTAAACTCATTATCGCTTCCGAGCATTAAGCATTGTTCGGTGTCTGCAATTTTCCAAACGCCGCCATAGTCGCTATAGCCACCATCGTACTCATAGCTAAACTCGTCCGTAAAATCATCGAAGAATTCCTCAATATTCGGCCCGACCGCTGCAAAAATGAATACGAGAAAGATTAGCGGCAATAAGAATTGAATACCAAATATTACTGCCAAAACAATTAGCACCGTCTTGAGGGTTGAATCCTTCTTTGGTGGATTCGGATTAGTTGCATCTGGCATTTCGCTAGGCGGAATACTCGCGTTTGGTGTAGCGTCAGTTGTAAAACTCATAAAAAATCTCGTTTATTTCTTACAGTTATTCTAGCATAAAATGCTCGCGTTTTTCATGATGGCGAAATATGCTATAATCTTGATTAGATTCTCAAGGGGCGTAGCTCAGTTGGTAGAGCA
>DEGE01000009.1:11243-17996 GCA_002351365.1 Candidatus Saccharibacteria bacterium UBA2834 | reverse complement strand
CTGGTCTCCAAAACCAGGTGTCGCGAGTTCGAGTCTTGCCGCCCCTGCCATATTAGTTAATTATTCCTGCCGCGTGCAGGTTTTTTGTTTTGTATAATAAATAGACATGCTAGGCTTCGATAAATATGACGGATTAACCGATTGTCAAAAGACGGCTCTGACCGCCATGCTTGATGGCCGGAATGTTTTCTTGACTGGCGATGCCGGCACCGGAAAGTCCTTCGTGCTGCAGCGCTATCTCGATCACGCTAAGCGCAACATAATCGCCTGCGCACCCACCGGCATTGCCGCGCTTAAATTGCGTGGTGGCAGTACAATTCATCGCGCCTTTCATCTACCCTACCGGCAGGTTTACGATTACAGTAAAACCGTGCATCCACCAGAGGAAATCCTGAACGCCCAAACAATCGTGATAGACGAGATTTCAATGTGCCGCGTCGATTTGTTTGACTATATAGCCGAAATGATTTTTAAGGCCGAACGAATGACTGGACGCAAAAAACAACTCATCGTCGTCGGCGACTTCTTCCAATTGCCGCCGGTTTTGCGCAATGAAGATCGTGAGATTCTATTGAATAAATACCCTAATTTGGGCAATGGTTTTTGTTTTAACGGCGCAAACTGGAATTTTTTCAATTTTAAAACGTTCAAATTAGACGAGGTCGTGCGCCAAAGCGAAGAAACTTTTGTTAGCCAACTAGACCTTGCGCGCATCGGCGATACTAGCTGCCTGGAATACTTCAATGACCAAGTCATTATGGACGAGCCAGATCCCGAGGCAATTTATTTAGTACCGACCAATGCCAAAGCTAACCGTATTAATCAACAAAAACTTGCCGAAATAGATGGCGATGAATATGTTTTTACCGCCACTAAAGAAGGTACCGTCAATAAGGGAGACGAGGCGGCCGATTTAGAACTCGTGCTCAAGCCGGGCGCGCGCGTGATTGCGCTCTGTAACGAGGATAACTTTAAGAATGGCCAACTTGGTACCGTCAAAAAAATTAATGACCGCTCGGTAAAGGTAATCTGGGACAATAATCAAAAGTCGGACGTCAAATATCATGAATGGGAAATTAGCCGCCCAATCTGGAATGGCGAAACTATTGAGCATGACACAATTGGAACTTTTAAGCAGATTCCGTTGCGCTTGGCCTATGCGATTACGATTCACAAAAGTCAGGGGCAAACCTACCCTAAAGCCATCGTTGATCCGAGCTGCTTTGATGTTGGTCAACTCTATGTTGCCCTCAGTCGATGCGAGAGTATTAATGGTCTCTCACTTACGCAGCGAATTTGGCCAAGTGCACTGAAATCTTCGCCTGAGGTTGTGGATTTTTATAATATTGAGCCCGACGAGGATGCAGATGGTCTAACGCCGGGTCAAGTTGAACTTTTTTAAGATTTAATTGATTTTTGCTATTTTTCTATAAAAATACTTGACTATTTTTACTTAATGTGCTATTATACTAGTAGACCGTCTATGATGGTTTGCTTTCTGAGTATGCTCAGGCTCAAGTCCGCAAGGCAGATGCCGTTAAAAGCTTCAGAAACTCCAAACCAGGCGGTTGTTCACTACGACGGTGGGGGCTAAGGCTCCAAAAGGACATTTTCCTTGATAGGAAGGCAAGGAAAACCGCCTCTTCTGAGAGGGGCAACAAAATTCACCTCCTTGAGGGGTTACCCCCTCAACTGTGCAGAAGTGTGTGGTCCCCCCCGAGGGGACAAAAATGGGATTGACTACCGGCCTCGAGGCCGGAAGAGATCGTAAAAACACCGTCGTAGATATCCTTCCACCCCGCCCCGCCGCGCTTTGCGACGGGGCACTTTTTATTCTTTTGGTTTTTAGTTATAATTGTGGTTGGTAGAGACAATTTTATGTAAAAATTTCTTATTCTCCAACAAAAACTAAAAGAGGTATTAATGTTTAAACTTTTTCGAAACCTTAAACGGCGAGATTATTTATTTATTTTATTGACACTAATCGCCATCACAACGCAAGTCTGGCTCGAATTAAAAATGCCGGATTATATGTCGGAAATTACCATACTCGTGCAGTCTGGCAATGGAGCGATGAACGACATCTTATATAATGGCGGGTTCATGATTCTTTGTGCCCTGGGGGCCTTCTTAGCAAACGCAATTTCGGGTTATTTCATTTCTGTAATTGCGGCCGATTTCTCAATGAATACACGCAAGGAGCTTTTCGACAAAGTGGAACGCCTGAGCATGAACGAGATTAAAGAATTCTCGACCAGTAGTCTAATTACGCGCACCACAAATGACATTACGCAAATTCAGATGTTCTTGTCGATGGGTATTCGCATGCTAATCCGGGCGCCACTTACTGCCGGCTGGGCGATTATTAAAATCGCAAACAAGAGTTGGCAATGGAGCCTAACGACCGGCATCGCTGTTGTCATTCTAATCATGGTAAATATTACGGTGATGGTCTTGGCCACTCCGCGTTTCAAGAAAATTCAAGCTCTGACTGATTGCCTGAACGGTGTAACACGCGAAAATCTCAATGGCATCCGCGTAGTACGTGCCTTTAATGCCGAAAAGTACCAGGAAAAGAAGTTCGATAAGACCAATGGCGACTTAACTCAAATTCAGATTTTCGTCCAGAACGTTTTCTCGGTAATGTCGCCGGCAATGTACCTGGTAATGTATGGCGTCACCCTGGCGATTTATTTCATAGGCGCATATATTATTGATGCAGCCGCCGCAGGAGATAAG
This sequence comes from Candidatus Saccharibacteria bacterium UBA2834, assembly GCA_002351365.1. Classification (GTDB taxonomy): domain Bacteria; phylum Patescibacteriota; class Saccharimonadia; order Saccharimonadales; family Saccharimonadaceae; genus UBA2834. The sequence goes on along the minus strand of DEGE01000009.1, from coordinate 15,257 downwards.
CTTACCATCTTCGGCGACATGGTCGTATTCTCGACTTACGCTATGCATGTAATTATGTCTTTCTTGACATTATCGATGATTTTCATGATGATGCCACGCGCGCAAGTCTCGGCTGGGCGTATTAATGAAGTGGTTGACGCCGATATTACCGTCAAAGACGGCAAGAAAACTGATGGAGTACCAAATATGCGTGGCCATGTCGAATTTCGCAATGTATCATTCCGCTACCCTGGCGCCGAAGAATACCTATTGCGCGATATTTCTTTTACGGCCGAAAAAGGTCAAACTGTTGCCTTCATTGGCTCAACTGGGTCCGGCAAATCTACTTTGATTAATCTTGTGCCACGGTTCTATGACGTAACCGAAGGAGAAGTGTTGGTTGATGGCTTAGATGTGCGCGAGTATAAGATTAGCGAGCTAAACAATAAAATCGGCTACGTGCCACAACGGGCCGTGATATTTGACGGCACTGTCAGCACCAACGTCGCCTACGGCGATAATGGCAAAGGCAAGATTCACGAGAAGAAAATCAAGGAGGCCATCAAAGTTGCCCAGGCGAAGAATTTCGTCGAAAAATTGCCACACGACTATAGTGCACACTTGGCGCAGGGTGGCACCAACGTATCTGGCGGTCAAAAGCAACGCCTAGCCATTGCGCGCGCTATCGCACGCGATCCAGAAATTTACATTTTTGACGATTCATTCTCGGCGCTCGATTACAAAACCGATTCAATTCTGCGCAAAGAATTACAAAAGTACACCAAGGATGCCACGAGTCTAATCGTAGCCCAACGTATCGGCACGATTATGCATGCCGACAAGATTCTAGTTCTTGATAAAGGGCGTTGCGTCGGAATGGGCACACACCAGGAACTACTAAAAAATTGTGAAGTTTATAAACAAATTGCACTATCGCAATTATCAAAGGAGGAACTCAATGTTTAATGGTGGCGGACGCGGTGGTCGCGATTCTCAAAAAGCCAAACATTTCGGCACGGCACTCAAGCGCATCATTCACGAGCTAAAAGCCTTCCGTATTCTGGTGATTATTTCTATTCTCTGCGCTATTGGTGGATCAATTTTGTCGATTATTGCGCCAAATCAATTATCAAAAATCACCGATTTGATATCCGAGGGGATTGCGCCTGGCGCGGCGATGAATTTTGCTGCTATCAATGGCATTGCGCTGCTAATGGTCGGCCTTTACGTCTCGAGTGCAACTCTAGAATTAATCGAAGGCCTAGTGATGTCGCAAATCTCGAACCGCTTCGCAAAGAATCTTCGCACGAAAATCTCCGAAAAAATCAATCGCCTGCCGTTACGCTATTTCGACAGGCACCAAACAGGCGATATTTTATCCCGTGTCACTAACGACGTCGACACAGTAACACAGAGCCTAGACAACTCACTATCGAGCGCCGTAGCAGCCTTAGCTTTATTGTTCGGCACCATTATTATGATGTTTGCGACAAACTGGATTCTAGCAATTACCGCTATGGCTTCTACTTTAATCGGCTTCGTTTTTATGGTGATCATTTTGAATAAGTCGCAAAAGTATTTCATCCAACGCCAGGCGGCGCTTGGTAAGCTAAATGCGCATATCGAGGAGGTTTATTCCGGACTCAATGTCGTTAAAGCCTATAACGGCAAGGCTACTTCTGACCGCAAATTTGACCGCTTAAATAAAGACGTCTACACCGCAAATCAACGCAGTCAGTTCTTATCTGGTTTGATGCATCCACTCATGGCTTTTATTGGCAACTTCGGCTATGTCGCGGTCTGTATCGTGGGTGCTATCCTTACTTCCAATGGCACGATTAGTTTTGGTGTAATCGTAGCGTTTATTGCTTATGTGCGCCTCTTCACTTCGCCGCTACAAGAACTATCGCAAATTACTACAAGCCTGCAGTCGGCCGCAGCCGCAAGTGAGCGCGTATTCGAATTCGTTGACGAGGATGAAATGTCTACTCAAAAAGAAATTACAAAAACGCTAGATAAGACCGCCGTCAAGGGTGATATCGTCTTTAATCATGTCAAATTCGGCTACGATGAGGGCGAAATAATTATTAAGGATTTCAACGCCAATGTTAAAGCTGGCCAAAAGATTGCAATCGTAGGCCCAACTGGAGCCGGTAAAACGACCATGGTTAATCTTTTAATGAAATTCTACGAAATAAATGACGGCGACATTTTAATAGATGGTACCTCGACAAAAGAATTAAGTCGCGAAAATGTACACGAGCTATTTACGATGGTACTACAAGACACCTGGATGTTTAATGGCTCAATTCGCGAGAATGTCGCTTATAATCGCAAGAATATTACCGATAAGCAGATTATGGACGTTTGTGAAGAAATTGGCCTTGCGCATTTTATTAAGACCCTACCGAAAGGTCTCGACACAGAAGTTGCCGAAAACGACGAGATTTCTGCCGGCCAGAAACAGCTTTTGACAATTGCGCGTGGCATGATTGAGGATGCGCCTTTCTTGATCCTTGATGAAGCTACATCAAACGTCGATACGCGCACAGAGGAGCTGGTCCAGGATGCTATGGACAAATTAATGGAAAATCGCACGTCGTTTATTATTGCTCACCGTTTATCGACAATTAAAAATGCCGATTTAATTCTCGTCATGAACGAGGGTAACATCATTGAGACTGGCAACCACAAAGAATTGATGAAGAAAAACGGTTTTTACGCCGACCTATACAATTCGCAGTTTGCTCTCTAAAGACTAAAGTTTAATCCAGTAGTTACACCACACTGCTTTTCGTCGCTAAGGTCAAAATAGTTAGTGCTACCCCAGTTTTTGCGATACTCTTTCCATTCGTCGTTAATTTTGATCGAGAACTTGATTTGCGAATCTACCTTATCGATGCGTAGATTTGCTTCGTCTTCATTTTTTACACGTTTAACTTTTCCGTGGTCGCCGTCTATTGCGTATAATTCACCGTCATTGACGCCAAGATACTTTTCGGAGTCGGCCGATGTACCCGATTGAATATCTTCAGTGCTTGTGCCACATTGAAATACTGATAGCTTTAAGGTTGCTGCGCTATTAACGAGTGACACATCAAAGTGTTTTAAGGCCGTCACGATAGCAACGCCAGCCAATATAATCACGGCAATTGCGGCCGCAAAATGGTACCAACGAATTTCACGGTCAAATTCTTTAACTTCTTCGGTCGTATCTGTTACTTCATCCATATCTTGATTGTAATATAAATGCTACTTTTTTAAAAAAAATACGTGAAATTTTGCTTGTGCTTATGCCGGCAAGTGCTATACTAAATGTAGATGAAAATTTTGATGCTAGGATGGGAGCTCCCTCCGCACAACAGTGGCGGTTTGGGCGTAGCTTGCTTGAATCTTTCCAAATCGCTAGCAAAGCTGGGTGCGGATATTGATTTTGTTGTTCCGTACGAATCCGATCATCATTTCGACTTCATGAACGTCCTCTCGGCGACAAACATCGATCCATTGCATCAATATGGTTGCTCGGCTTATGATTCTGACGGCGTGAGCGATCGTCGCATCTGCCACGACGGCAAAAGCTATTCTATTCGCGATATTCAACACGACTATTGCTTATTTGTTGAGCAATATCTCATGGAATATAAGCCAGACGTAGTTCATGCACATGATTGGCTAACCTATGAGGCTGGTATCTTGGCGAAGAAGAATTTCGGCATACCATTTGTAGCACACGTACATGCCACAGAATTCGATCGTGGCGGCGCCTCTGGCGGCAATCCGCTGATTCGCCAGATTGAATACGAAGGTCTAGTCTGGGCAGACCGCATTGTTGCGGTTAGCCAAGCCACGAAGAACATCATTGTCGAGAAGTACGGCATTCCGCCAGAAAAAATCGATGTCGCCTACAATGGCTTCACGATGCCAAAAGATGATGATTATCGCTATGATGGCAGCAGCTACCAATATCTCGAAAACCTGAAGAAACAAGGCTACACTGTAGTTTCCACCGTGGGTCGCTTTACTTTACAAAAAGGC
>DEGE01000009.1:8488-11231 GCA_002351365.1 Candidatus Saccharibacteria bacterium UBA2834 | reverse complement strand
AGCTGCGCGTGCTCTTAGCGTACACCCAAAGATGGTTTTCCTATTCGCCGGCGATGGTGAGGAAAAGGACGAGTTAATGCGCGCCTCCGCAGAGCTCGGAATTTCGCAGAATGTCATCTTTACTGGCTTCATTCGCGGCAAACAACTCCGCGACATCTATAGCATCTCAGACATCTTCGTAATGTCATCCGTCTCCGAGCCATTCGGCTTAACCGCACTCGAAGCCGCCCATCACGGCAACGCTCTTGTTATTACGAAGCAGTCCGGCGTCGGCGAAGTGCTACGCTCGATTGTCCGCTACGACTTCTGGGACGAAGACAAGTTGGCCGATGCCCTTGTTAATATCGCAGAAAGCCCTGCTCTCACGAACATTTTGCGTGACGGCATCAAACACGAATATGCCCGCATCTCTTGGGATGATGTTGCGGAAAAGTGTATCCAAGTGTATGATGAAGTTAGCAAACATAAACGCAACATGTTCTAAAGCAGAGGTAATAAACAAAAAATGCGGTCAATAGTACTATATCTTCACATGCATCAACCATATCGAGTGAAGCATTATAGTATTTTTGCGGTCGGCCACGATCATGACTATTGGACCGATAAAGATTGGTATGCCGGCACGAATAATGAGCGCATTTTCAAAAAGGTAGCCGATAAGTCATACCGCCCGATGCTGAAGCGCTTAAAGAAATGTATCGAGACTTTCCCTGGTTTTAAATTCTCGTTATCGATTACTGGCGTTTTCCTAGAGCAAGCCGAAGAATGGGCGCCAGACATTATCGAAACACTTCAGGAGCTCGTAAAGACTGGGCGCGTCGAAATCCTGAGCGAAACCTATTATCATTCGCTGTCATTCTTTTACGATAAGTCGGAATTCGAAGCTGAAGTCGTTAAACATCGCGAGAAGATTCGTGAGTTGTTTGGCGTCGAGACCAAAGTCTATCGCAATACTGAGTTTTCATACAACAATGATTTAGCAAAATGGGCTGACGGGTTCGGTTTCCAGGGTATTTTAGCCGAGGGCTGGGATAAAATTCTCGAAAATCGCTCGCCTAATCACGTTTATCGCCCCGATGGATGCCAGAACATTAAGTTATTATTGAAGAATTACCAACTTTCCGACGACATTGCATTTCGTTTTTCAGACAAAAACTGGCCAGATTGGCCACTGACGGTCGAAAAGTATATTCGTTGGCTTGAACGTTCAGCCATAAATGGACCATTAATTAATCTATTTATGGATTTTGAAACTTTTGGCGAAAACATCTGGGAAGATACTGGAATCTTCGAGTTCTTTGAGAGCCTAGTCGACCATTGGGGCCGTAACCCAGAAAACAACTTCATGACGGTCAGTGAAGCTATCAATAGCGAAGAGCCGAAAGGCGAAATTTCTATGCCGTGGACAGTCACTTGGGCAGACGAAGAACGTGATTTGTCGGCATGGNNATGCCGTGGACAGTCACCTGGGCGGACGAAGAGCGCGATTTGTCGGCATGGCTCGGCAATTCAATGCAGCATGAAGCAATGGCCGCCGTATACGAATTAAAAGATAAGGTGCTAGCCAGTAATGACGAAGAATTAATAGACGATTGGCGTCGCCTTCTCACAAGTGATCATTCATATTACATGTGTACCAAGTATTTCAATGACGGCGACGTGCATGCATACTTCTCGCCATATGATTCACCATTTGACGCATTTTCATGCTTTATGAATGCGATTCGCGACATTCGTACCCGGTGTGGCTTCGAACAAGAAGAAAAAGCAGAATAAAAAAATCCGGCTTCAAGGCCGGATTTTTCATGCTTAGATTAATTTAATAAGACATTCTGTCGTAAAAGCAACGTCTTCTGCGGTCGAGCCGCGCGATAAATCTGAAACTGGATACTTGAAGCCTAATAAAATCGGGCCAGCAAGCTTGGCATGCGCGAATTGCTCGACGGATTTATACAAGATGTTTCCCGAATTAATATCTGGCGTGATTAGAACGTTTGCCCTGCCCGCTACCTCCGAGCCGCCTTTGACTGCGGCTTTTTTATCGCCAATGCGCGGGTTTACGGCTGCATCAAGCTGCATTTCACCGTCTACTAGAATATCTGGACGACGCTCCTTGAGAATTGTTATAGCCTCAGCCGTTTTGTCCATTGATGGATCTTTACCACCGGAGCCAAAAGTCGAAAATGAAAGAATTGCGACCAGTGGCGTTTCGTCGAGAATTTTAGCGGCTGCATCATGTGTTAAAATAACAATCTCAGCCAATTGCTCGGCGGTAGGATTCTTGCAAGTCGCACCGTCAGAAATAATATAACGACGACCGTCTGGCAAGTCCGCCACGAAGAGACTCGAGAAAGTCTTAAAGCCCTCCTGCATCCCGAGATGATCGCGACAAGCTAAAATCACATCACGCGACGACCAATCAATGCCGGCCACCATGGCACCGACCGAACCATCTGTGATTTTAGCGCAAGCTGTTGGTAAATCTAGCGATTCCAATACCGGTTCACAGATTTGCGCCTTTTTTAAATCCTCCGCGGCTTGTTTAATAAATTCGTTATTAGCTTCAGGAAAAAGAATCTTTTGCATATTATTATTGTAACAATAAAATCAACTCGTCTGGCGAATACTTCTTGGCGAGCTGGTCATTCAGGGTCGAGAATTTCGCATTACTATCCTTAATGGTGCTATTAAATAGTTCGTATTTGTCCTTAATCGTATTAGCTGGACAAACATTCACACAAAT
>DEGE01000009.1:445-8452 GCA_002351365.1 Candidatus Saccharibacteria bacterium UBA2834 | reverse complement strand
CTCTTCGACCGTGATTGACTTTATGTTCTCATCTAATTTAATAAGGTTTTGACGATAACTTGTAATATTGTCAACCAAATCATCCGTTTCAGCGATTAAGCCGAGCTGGTTGAGCATGGCATGAAGCTGATTGAGCTGCTTAATCGTTTCCATATTATCCTTAAGCGTAGTGGCGTAATTTTGCAGTTGCTCGACGCGGTCCGATTGAAAGTACTTAACATAATCGTTATTACTATATGCATTTAGATGGGTCTGGTAATTTGCAAAATTCTTATCGAATAGTGGTTGGTTGCCAGATTGGAAGGCAGTAGAAATGATTGCCAAATCGGCCACCATTTGATTTTGAATGTCAACGGATTTCTGACGATCCGATTCTCGCTTCGCTAGAAACAAACCAACACACTCCGCAATTACAGAAACAACAACAATTGCCAAAAATAGTCATGCCCGGAATATCCTCTTGCCGCGGGTTTGGTCAACGGCCGAAATGCGCTTTGCTTGTCGGATTTTGCGTTTAGTTTTGACATGTTCGCGTAATTCGTTTTTCATCGATTTGAGCTCCGGACGGCATTATAAATTAAATTGGCATAGGTGGTACGACCTTCTGGATTTAAATGAATATGGTCGGCATACATCAATGACCAATTGTCGTGCGCCACACTCCACCAATCGGCCAAGAATACATTTTCATGGCTATCAGCATACGCCTTCAAAGCCGCATTTTGCGATTCGCGCGGTTGCTGCGGTCCGGCATAGGCGGTAACTAGAATAAACTTATGATCTTGCCCTGCTACATCGACAATATTTTGCAGTAGCGAACCTGTGATTGTTCGTTCGTTCGTAGCAAGACTAATTACAATTGTTTCTGGTAATTTACCAGTTGCGGCATAATTCGCCAAGATACCTGTCGCGGTTTCAATACCGCGCGACTCTTTTGCATCGACAAATGAATTCGGAATGGTAGCCTCGAGCGCCTCCTTTGCGCCTAAAGTTACCGAGTCGCCAATAATTAGAACGCTGGCGGCGTTGGCGGATGGCGCCGCACGATTTGTGGTGTCGTATGCGGCGTGTGAATCTTGCGCTAACTTGTAAAGCGGATCAAGTTGGGCTGAGAAATTTTCAAGCGCAGTTTCGACGCCGATGTAGTCGAGGTGATGATTCAAGTCAATTTGCATTTCGGAATTTTGATCGACAGAAGCCAATTGTTCTGAAATGCCAGAAGTAACTGGCGTAGTAGTAAGCAAAACAATTGCTGGCACTAAGCAAAGCCCGACAGTCGCGTAGCGCACCGCGCGACGCGAAGGTTTCATGTATTTTAATTGCTGAATCCATTTTGTAATATTAAATATTTCCGTNNAAGATAGTATTAGGCTGGCGATAATATTAATCGGGGGCGCCAGCAAAACCGCCGCATTCGGTGGCAAAATATCTGATAACAATACAAAAAGCGGATAGTGGAATAAATATATTCCAAATGACAGACTACCGAAATAATCCAAAATACGAATTGCGACCGGCAGGCTACGGCGGCTGTGACGATTGCTCTGCAATTTAACGATGCAAAAAATCATAATCACGGAAAGCACGCCAACGAATGGTAAAACGAAAATAAAAGTAAATGGCTGCGAATATTCCGCTTTGAAGGCTAGAATTGTGATAATCAATAAACTCATTGCCACGCCGATACTCGGCACGAGTTTTGGTGTGCGCGGAGTGCGCGGCACCAAATGGTTGAAGGTTGCGAAAGCAGCACCCAAACAGAATGCACCCATGTGCGTATCGATAGCAAAATACGCCCGGTTCGTCGCGCCAAAGATACCGCCATAGCATACCATCAGAACATCCGACAATATTGCTAGAGCTACAAACATGATGCCAAGATTGCGAATTGCCCTGCGGCGATTGCGGAAAATGCCCAACACGATTTTCGCAATCAAAGGCATTAGAAGATAAAATTGCATTTCAAGCGCCAAGAACCACGTATGCTCAAACGGATTCGGCGAAATTGTATTTTCATAATTGCCGCCAGTAATTAGCTCGAGAATATTCGTCGTAAAGGTTAATGCGGCAGCCGTGCGCACTNNGGCATTAAAAGATAAAATTGCATTTCAAGGGCCAAGAACCCCGTATGCTCAAACGGATCCGGCAAAATTGTATTTTCATAATTACCGCCAGTAATTAGCTCAAGAATATTCGTCGTAAAAGTTAATGCGGCGGCTGTGCGCACCTGAATGCCGGCCAGAATATCCTTATTTACAAACAATGCCAAGGCAAGCGAAACAGCTACGCAAATCAAAAGAGGCGGAAAAATCTTCATAAAACGATCTTTTATGAATGAGCGATATTTAATTTTCCCTTCTACGCTATATTCTTTGACGAGTTTAGAAATAATCAAAAAGCCGGAAATCGTGAAGAAAATATCAACCGCAATAAAACCACCCGGAAGGAAACGATGGAAAAGATGATATATCACAATCAAGACGATTGCATAAAAACGCAACGAGTTAAGTCCAGTTAGCCATCGCATATCTATAATTAGTTTAACATCGCGGCGAGGCATTTAAAAACATAAGCATCAGTAAGGCAATAATGATTGGTACCAAAGCTGAAGTTCTTCAAGTATATACGGGTCAGCATTAGGTGATGCGGCAATTTCTTGGATGGCCTTGATGTATGAATTCTGACGGGCTCTAATGCGCCCCAAGCGGTACTCCTCCCAACTAGCTCTTTCAGAATCACTCAAAGTCTGCTCGAAATTACGCGCTTTATAATTAACGAACATTTTCGCGAGACGTTCATCGTGAAAATTTGGATGAAAAGCCGAGATTTCTTTAATATCCGCATTACGTACCGCGTCGCAGGTTTTCTTGTCGAGATTATCGATAAAGCCGTCATATAATGCCGACTCAGCATCGGCGGCTGGCGGAAATTCTTCACGATTTTCGTTTTGCGTACGCATGCGCTCGGCAAATTCTGGATGTGCTAATAAGGCGGTCAGATTTTTCTGGACGGTCGTCACGTCGAGATTAATTTGCTGCCAACTATTCCCCTGCTTTAATACTCCGAGCGGCGCCACGGCTGGACAATGGTTGTACTTTAATTCCTTTACGATTGGATAAAAAGACTCAGATTTGGCGGGATCAGTTTTTGCAAGTTCGGCTTTTTCTTTGAGTAAGTCATCTAAGTTGTAGCGTAAATCAAATACCAGGACATTGCCGTTTTTGGCTGGCGCAATCGGAAAAGCGACCGACGTTTTGTTGTTTTCAGACGAATAGCGGCCACAGGAATACACGAACGGTTGCGGATTTTCCAAATTGATTAATTTCTGCACCGCACGTTTGTCGCGCATTTTGAAAAGATAGTCATATAATTGTGGCTGTTTTTCTTTGATTAACTTCGTGACCGAAATCAAAGCCTCGACGTCCGACAGAGCATCATGCGCATGCTCATGCGCAATACCGTTCTCTTTTGTCATTAATTCTAGACGGTTCGTAGCTTTACCCTCAGGCGTAATAGGCCATTTGATTCCGTCCGGGCGCAAGGCACGCGTCATTCTCACTACATCCAACAAATCCCATCGACTGCGATTGTCTTTCCATTGCCACTCATAAGCATCATAATAATTGCGCCAAAACGTATGACGCATGAATTCGTCATCGAAACGCACGGAATTGTAGCCAGTCGCAATGGTGCCAGGCGTAAAAATTTCCGACATGACATATTTGCAAAATTCTACTTCGGTTAAACCATCCTGCAAGGTTGATTGCGGAGTGATTTTTGTCACCATAATGGCGTGCGGGCTCGGCAAGGTGTCTTCACCTAATTTAACGAGTATGTTCACCGGGTCGCCAATTGGGTTCAGTTCCATGTCGGTGCGTTGGCCGGCGAATTGCATTAAGCGATCAGCGCGTGGATCGAGGCCGGAAGTTTCGAGATCATAAAAGAAAAAAGTCTGCTCCATAACCTCATTTTAGCATGAGGCCCAAAAACAGACTTTAATATGCAAGCGAAAGGGCCGGACGACGTCCGGCCCAGTCATCGACAAACTACCATTGTTAGCTCACGACCTTAAGCTTTGGATACATCTGAATGATGTTGCTCTTGCTGCGAGCTTTCTGAATCTTACGTGCATGCTTTGCCTGTTGCTCAGCGATTTCTTCTTGTGCAGCCCACTTAAGGATTGCGCAAATTTCGGAAATGCTGTGCTTCTGCGCTATCACGACAGTACGCAATTTGCGGGTACGAATCTCCGCAAGCGCATGTGCGCGCTTTGAAATGCCATAATTCATTGCCACCCCAACGATGACTCCGAATACGGCTGCGCCCATCACGATAATCAAGAAGGCGCTGTCTTGGCCATCCCACAACACCTTAGTGTCATACACCTTGGTGCCAATGATGGCCTGTGCAAGGCCATCAAAGTGATGGCTTACAACCATTGCAAAGCTAGCAATGAAGCCCAGGATTCCAGCGACAACGGTCTTCGTCGTCGATGGTAACACGATCATCGTGCCAGAGAGATACTTTGCAGTTCTCTCGTTGTAGCGTCTATACTCCCTCGCGAGAGCCTTGGCGCTACCGTTATCCTGGCGCTTTGGAGGCTGGATTAAGTACTCGGGTTCTGCGTCGCGAATGGCGCGCTCCTCGATGTGTACTGACTTATGCCCCCAGACGTAACTAATTAGCACTATTGCGGCAAGTGCCAAACCTTCCAATAGATATTCCATAATATCACCCTTTCCGCCCACCCGGGGGCAATTCTTTTTTTCATTCCGCGGACTTTCCGCGTTTTTGCCCATTATTATTAGTGAACAAGAACGCGGAAAGTAACGCGAATCATGGAATTCTTTAGTAGTTTAGTCGATTCTAAATGTACTTATACTGCCTTTTTGACAGATATACAAGCATTATAGCACAAGTGTTTGATTTTGTCAAGAATGCTTATGCTTATCTATCTGTTAATACGGCAAGAAAAAATCCCCCGCTAAGGGGGATTTTTGCCACTCCTTAAAGCAATTAGACGCCGTAAAGGTCGTTCATTAGCTGTTGAAGCTCCTCGCTTTCGGCGAATTCTGGATCGCCGACTGGGTCAATTAGCATTACAACAAATTTGAGCGGACTATTGGCCGGGATTGAGCCCTGCGCTTGGTCACCATAAGCGAGCGCAGAAGGAATGGAGATTTCGCGCACGCCACCAATCTTCATGCCAACAATACCTTCAAGCCAGCCCTCAATCATGTTGGTTTTGCCTTCGAGCGGCGCCTTTAGTGAAGTTGGGTTCGCAGCGTCGTCGAATGACGAGTCAAAAATGGTTTCATCCGAAAGCCAACCAATGTAGTATGCCGAATAGTTAACGAAGTTCTCGTCGGTAACTTCGGCGCCCGTGCCAACGACAAGATCTTTTGCGGTCGTAGTTGTAATATCCGCCGCGTTATAGGCCTTGACGCGTGATTTATAACTGACGAAAGTATCAAAATATTTGGACGACAATTCTGCGCTTTGCTTGTCAACGGCGTTTAGATATTTTTGGTATAGCTCGTTAAAGCGTTCGACCTTTTCATTGTCGGCGGTTGACGTGGTCGAGCTGCTGCCGCCGCCCATAATCACACTAGCGTAAAGTGCGAAAGTTGAAAGCAGCATGAAGATTGCAATAACAACAATAACGATGCGCTGGCGACCAGTGGTTTTTAATTCATCATTTTTAATCATTTATACCTCCGTAACCCCACCGTTATTTGATTGCTTCTATTTGATTCATTATAGCTTGAATTTCGTTCTTCGCCAAAGTTTTATCTGGATGCGCGAACTCTAGATGGAAGCTGAGATTTTTCTGCTCGCTACCTTCTGCTCGATAAATCGATGATGGCTTGATGCGATAGATTAAACCAGCCTCTTTGAAGATAGTGTCAATTTTAGACTCAAACTCGCCATAAGCGGCATCCGTGGCAACGCTCAATGTTACATCGCGGCTTACGAATGGATACTGGCTAAGGCGGAAATGTTTAGCACTGCTTCGATTAATTGCGAGAATTTCATCAAGACTAATCTCAAAAGCGGCCGTGCCGAGCGGCAGTTTCATTTGACGCAAAATCGAAGATTTTATTTCGCCGAGATGGCCGAGTAATTTGCCACCACATTCAATATTTGCCGAACGCTTTGGTTCGTAATATGCATTGGTTTGATCTTTGGCAACCAGGAATGGCTTCACGTCGGCCGAAATGCCCATTTTTTCGAGCATTTCTAGCAAGTATTTCTTCGCTGTGTAGAAACCGGATTTGCCAGCATGGTCAACATAGATGAACGCAAGATGATGCGCATTTTGCGGCACACCATCTTCGTCGACGCCATTAGTGCGAGAATAGACTTGGTTCATTTCGAACAAAGCAAATTCGTCGTAGCCAGCACGAATGTTGGCGTAGCTTTTATCAAGCAAGCTAGGCACGATGCTTTGGCGAATATATTGAAGATCCGGCGAAATCGAGTTGACGATGCGATAGGAGTTTGCTGTGTTCTGGCCGACCTTCTGAATTAAATCGCCATGAACAAATGAGTAAGTTAGCGTTTCATTGGCGCCAAATGCACTGAGAATATCGCGAAGTTCGGACTTGAGTTCGAAAGATGCGTTTTTGTCGGATGTAGCGTGTAGCGGTAAAACTGGTGCAATATTGTCGTAGCCGGAAAGGCGACCAACTTCCTCAATGATATCTTCTGGAATATGAATATCAGTGCGCCAGAATGGCACCGTAACGGACATTTTTTCGCCGGAAACCTTAACGTCAAATTCGACGTTTTCAAGAATCTTTTGCGCCTCGGCAATTGTAAATTTCGTGCCAAGCAAATTATTGATTTGCGATAATTCAACTTCAACAACTTCGGCTGCTGGCGCGGTTTTTTGGCTATCAAATAATGCGAGCGGTTTGAGATACTTCGAAGTTACTTCTGCGAAGCGTAAAGCGACTGGCAAAGTTTGACCGGCTGGTTGGCCTTTCGTAAAGCGCGTAATGGCTTCGGAAAATATACCATGGGCCATCTGAGTTTTGCGCAAATTATAAAGGCTAAAAGTAGCAGATTCGAGAATGATACGTTTAGTGTTTTCGTCGATTGCTGTGTTTGCGCCGCCCATTGCGCCCGCAAGCGCGACTGGAACATCATTGCTCGTAATGACGATGTCATCAGAATTCATTTCGACTTCTTTGCCATCTAGCAAAGTGAGTTTTTCGCCTGGCTTAGCCGCACGGACGATGATTTTTGGCGTATCGGTGCCGCCAACTTTGACGAACTTGTCGTAGTCGAAAGCATGTAGAGGCTGGCCGGTAATTAGCATCATGATATTCGTGGCATCAACAATCATACTAACTGGACGCATACCGGCACGGCATAATTGCACTGCTTCATAATCTAAATAACGCTCAACCCCACCGAGCGATGATTCGAAAACGATAGCTGTATAGCGCGGACAGAGTTTTTCGTCGACTTCAATATCGAGTTTAACGTCGGATGAGTTTTTAAAGCTCTGCGTCGGGTTTGTATACCAATCTTCTGACTTATATTGCTGCCCAAGAATTCCGGCAACTTCGCGACGAAAACCCATAATGCCAAAAGTGTCCGGGCGATGCGTGAGTGATTTGTTTTCGATATCGAGAATCTTGTCGTCGAGCCCGCCAAAGAGGTCTTTAAATGCTTGGCCAGCCTTTACATGCGCTGGATTCAACTCGACAATGCCGCTGTGGTCATCGCCTAAATCGAGCTCGTCCGCACCGGCCATCATACCATAAGAATCGTATTGTTTGAGCATTTTGCGCATGCCGATTTTGAATGGCTCGGCGTCATGACAAGTTGCTGGCACAATTGCGCCAGGCGCAATCCAGGCCGCAAACATTCCTTCGTGTACATTTGGCGCGCCACACATAACCTGAACATAGCCGTCTTTGTCGCGTTCGACATCTTTGGCTTTACCGCCGTCATCGATTAAGCAGCGAGTTAAATGTGTGTCTGGAATTTTTTCGC
>DEGE01000009.1:0-423 GCA_002351365.1 Candidatus Saccharibacteria bacterium UBA2834 | reverse complement strand
TCGATGACTCCTTCAATTTCGACAAGGCGAGCGCCAATGAGCTTGACGAGTTCTTCGTCGGAAATCTGAATATCACCAAGACCGAGTTTTAATTGATTTAGTGAAATTAACATTAGAACTCCTTTAAGAAATCAAGTTTTGCAGCTTCAAAATTGCGAACGTCATTAAGGCCATAGCGCAACATAACGAGACGATCAATGCCACCGCCCCACGCAAAGCCCTGGTATTCTGCTGGGTCGATGCCGGCCATTTTGAGTACGTTTGGATGAATCATGCCGCAGCCAAGCATTTCGAGCCAGCCGTCGCCTTTACCGCCGAGCGATTTTGGTTTTTCGATTAAGAATTCAAGTGATGGTTCGGTAAATGGGAAGTAGCCTGGCTGAGTTTTAATGTTAAGTTTTTGACCATAGTACTTCTCGAAGA
>DEGE01000032.1:9096-13729 GCA_002351365.1 Candidatus Saccharibacteria bacterium UBA2834 | reverse complement strand
ATTTTGGATGAATTGCCGGCCGGCCGTCAGCCCATTGCTACGAAGGTTGTTGCCCAGAAGGCGCAAGAGCAGATGTGGCGCGATATAGAAAAGGAACTCGCTCAAAAACATCAGGTATACTACATTTGTAAGAAAATTGATGAGTCCAATGCGAGCGAACTTTCGTCCGTCAAAAAAGAATATAAGCGAATCGCTCAAAAGTATCCAGATTATAATGTCGGTTTATTGCATGGTAAAATGAAACCCGCGGAAAAGGATGAGGTAATGACTTTGTTCTCGAGCGGTGAGATTGATATTTTGGTTAGCACTACTGTCGTGGAAGTCGGAGTCAATGTGCCGAATGCGACGGTAATGGCGATTGCTGATGCTGATCAATATGGCTTATCGCAGCTGCACCAATTACGC
The DNA here is from genome assembly GCA_002351365.1 of Candidatus Saccharibacteria bacterium UBA2834. GTDB lineage: Bacteria > Patescibacteriota > Saccharimonadia > Saccharimonadales > Saccharimonadaceae > UBA2834. Next base: position 13,324 of record DEGE01000032.1, on the reverse strand, counting down.
GGTCGTGTCGGTCGTGGTTCCGCCGCTTCATATTGCTATCTAGTTAATTCGAAGGACGCTCCGTCGCGTCGATTGCGCGAAATCGAAAACTCGCAAGACGGCTTTTATTTGGCTGAAGTGGACTTGAAGCTACGTGGGCCGGGCGAGATATATGGCTCATTGCAACATGGTGCACTGGATCTCCGAATTGCGACAATTACAGACACGAAACTAGTGCACAGAGCCGACCAGCTCGTTAAGGAATTCATTAAGCAAGGGCGCGATGTGCTAGAATATAAAGAGTTAAGCGCCGCCGTGCGCAAATATCAACGCCTAACTACTTTGAATTAATGTACGCAGCACTAGGAATCATAGAGAATTCGAATCATTCTGGTGAATTAATGGGTGTCCATCAAAAACTTGATCGGACGGCTCGTTGGCTAATCGCGAAAAATATGCCAATTGCCTCCATTGATTTTCCGAATATTACAAATATTCTGCATNNCGCGCGGGCCAGACGGTCTGAAGCGAAAATCTCCTGGCAAGGATGACCCAGATTATTTTATCGAGCCAAATAATGATGACGGCAAGCTTATTGCGCTAATTCAGAATCATCACTATAACCTCGTGCAGGCGCTCATCGAGCACGACAAGGTGCGCGCCTCGTTCGAGGCGGCTTGGATGGCGCACGCGATTACGGACGGTCTAACGCCGGCGCACCACTATCCATTTCGCCGCGTTGTTGATGAATTGATGACCGATAAAGATTATGCGAAATTATTTGGCGTCAAAATCAAGGGCATTATGCGGGGAGATAACTTAGCGCAAACTATTCGGAATAACTGGCTATATTTGGGGGCTGGTGGAGTGATGACCAAGCATATTGCCTTTGAATATGGCGTGGCGTATACGATTGCGGCTGTGCCATACAAAGAGATGGCGCCCAAAAATTTCAAACGTAGCGATATTCAGAAAGCTGACGTAGAGAAGTCTTTTTATGATGCGCTTGAACGTATAGCTGCGCTCAAGATGTATGATCGTTTTTTGGAGAATGGCTGGAATACTCAACTGGTCGTCGAAACACATGAGGTTCTAATTCCAGAGATAATTCGTGCTATCACATTGGCGTGGGCAGCGTGTATAATTGAGGCAAACGAAAAGGAGGGCAAACAGCATGCGCGGAAAAACGCAACTTAGGATTGTATCTGGCGCATTGGGCGGTCGGATAATCGATACGCCAAATAACAAGGGTATCACTCAACCGATGGGCGAGCGCGAAAGGATGGCGATATTTAATCAGATTCGCAGTTATCTTACGGACGCGAAAGTGCTCGACGCTTTCGCGGGTAGCGGCGCGCTAGGGATTACGGCCTTGTCGAACGGTGCCGCTTCGTCCGACTTTCTCGAGAATAATCCCAAGGCCATTAAAACGATTAACTCAAACATCCACAAGCTTAAGCTCGAAAAAACTGCGCGCGTGATTCAACGTGTCGCCGGTGAATACGATATTATTTTTGCGGATCCACCATACGACAATCCGCAATATGGTCGCATTGAGACATTGGTTAGTCGTCTCAAGGAGGGGGGATTATTGATTCTTTCGCATCCGGGCACACCGGAACCGCCGGACTTTATCGGTTTAGCTATGATTAGCGATCGCAGTTATGCTGCCGCCCATATAAAAATTTATCAAAAAATTTAGCACAAAAAATCAGGGCCGCCGTGAGGCGACCCTTATGCAACGATGAGGCTATGCAATATCAGTACGAGCGCCAAAGCAATCGAGCACGGCGACATGATTTTCGCGCGTGCAAATCACGTGGATGTACATATTGAGATTGCGGCGCCAACCCGATTTAAAATAGATATTCAGACCAGGCTTGCGGTAAATCTCCGCTACGGACTCGCGTCCGGTGGCCAAGTCATAATAATGTAGCTCGATATTCGAATTTGCTGGTATGACTACCTTTCGAATGAAGAAGCTACTATCATTATTCAACCCGAGAACCAATCCTTTAGCGCGCATTTTGAAGCGGAAAAACGGGCCAGACCTGGCGCGAATATCGCTAAAATCAAGGTTGCGCGACTCTGTAATGCGAATGCCGAATTCTAACGCGGCTTCCAATCGTTCTTTGGGGTCTTTAATTCCGGGAAAATCATCGATTGCGTGGAATGTGTATGTTTCATGCGATAACATACATATCACCACCTTTCTTTGTAATGTGCTTGACAACAGGGCAACAATATTATTTTATCACAGATTTAACAAAAAGTCAAGTAAACATAAGCGCACATAAAAAATAACCCCCGGAGGGGCTATTTTATAGACCGCGCCTAACGATCACAGAATAAGTGTCTTCGTTTAGTGCGACAATGTTGATTTTCATTTTTGTTTACATCTCTCTTTTGTTTTCTTGTTTGTCTCACCTCACACTTCACAACTCCATCATAGCATAACCAAAAAGCTAAACGCAAGCAATTTTGTTGACTGAAAGAAAGCTGAAAAAGTTCAAAAATTAGCACTCGGGGCTTGACAGTGCTAATAATAAGCGCTATACTGAAAGTACAACGAAGCCACCAGAGGCAGAAGTAAGATAAATTAATCAATGAACTCTGATGCTGGCCTCGCCACTAACGCTAAAAATAATAAAAGAAAGGATAAATATGCGATTCCCAATCGATAATCTTTTTGACGAAATGTTTAGCGACTTCGATAATGACTTTTTCAATGATCCATTTGACGGGCCGCAAGGTGGTCGCGGACTAATGCGCCTACCAAAGCACGAGGCTGGGCTCATGCGCACAGACGTCAAAGAAACCAAAAAGAACTATAAACTTGCCGTTGAGTTGCCGGGTTTTAATAAGGAAGATATTAAGATTAAGCTCGACAATGGCTTCCTAACTATCTCTGCCGAGCACAAAGAAGAAAAGAAAGACGAAGAAGATGGCAAAATCATCCGTCATGAGCGTCACTTCGGCTCAATGTCTCGTAGCTGGTATGTTGGCGATGAAATGAAGCAGGAAGATATTAAGGCTAAATATAAGGACGGTATTCTCTCCTTGACCGTTCCAAAAGCTGAGCCAAAGAAAGAGCTTCCAGAAGATCAAAAATATATTGCCATTGAAGGCTAACATCGTTCAAAGACTAAAATCCGCCCATGCCCTCAGGGCGGATTTTTGAATGATATAATTTTAATATGAAAGAAACACTCAAGCGTGAGGCATTGAGTATTTTCAATATCATCAAAAGGGCATATAGTGTCGTCCGCGGCCACTACTTTTTGCTGGTGTTCACATGCTTGGTAGCATCGGCGATTGGTGCAGAGTTTTCCTGGTCGTTTAGCCATATGACATTAAGAGAGCAACAGGTGCGTGACGTCGAGCGTGTGGTGCACGAGGTCGAAAATAATGATTTCGAGCGGGCGCGCGACGAGATTCAGCGCCAAATCGAAGAACGCCGTGAAGCGACAAAAACGGATGTATTCAGTAGAGATAATGGCTTTATTAATGATATCTTGAACGATTTCGATCATGGCAATATCTTCTATAAAATTATCAGTGCGTTGACGGTTATATTTGGTTCGGTGGGTTTATCGTTTCGTATTTTCATTATTAGCACCACGGTACTTTCGCTTATTTTTTGGTATTTTGTGCTAAATACCTTTATTGTTTCTGTGCGACGTATTTTCCTTGAGTCGCACAAATACAAAAAGGTGGCCACTAATCGTTTTGTCTTTCCGTTTAAAACTCGTAGTTTGGGCAATATCGCAAAGGTGAGAATTGTAAAAGTCGTATTACTTGCGCTTTGGTCGCTAACTATTGTGGGTGGCATAATTAAGAACTACTCATATTGGCTCGTAGATTTTATCTTGTCGGAGAACCCCAAAATTAATCACAAAGACGCCATTAATCTTTCGCGCCGCATGATGCATGGTTATAAGATGAAGGCATTTGCGCTAGACCTAGTGTTCTTGCCGCTCGAAGCAATCGGCGTGTTAACGATGGGCGTGACCAATATATTCTTTATTAACCCGCTTAAAATTGCGGCTCGCACGGAATTCTATGTTGATGTACGCCGAAATGCAAAACGCCGCAAGATTGCTGGAATTGATAATCTAAAAGATGATTTACTGTATCACCGCGCAAATACCGACGAGATTAAAATCGCTTACGCCGACCTGTATGAGGCCTCAAGCCAGAAGACCGAAAAACTCCCAAAAACTACTGGCATACGCGCAATCTTTGAAGA
>DEGE01000032.1:0-9061 GCA_002351365.1 Candidatus Saccharibacteria bacterium UBA2834 | reverse complement strand
AAAAGATTCTTTCCCGCGAAATTAAGGAACGCAGTCTAGCCGAATACCGTGAAATTAAAAACGGCCTATCTTACCCCGATCGCTTGTCTCCGACACCAATGCGGACGCCGCGCATGCACCGCCTAAACTATTTTAAGCGTTATTCGTTTTTATCTATTGTCGTACTGTTCTTTGTTTTTGCGATTATCGGTTGGTTTTGGGAGGTGGCATTGTTTATGTATACGACCGGAGACTTCGTTAATCGTGGTATGAATTTTGGCCCATGGTTGCCAATTTACGGCTTTGGTGGAATTCTGGCGTTGGCGCTGGGTTACCGTTATCGCGAAAAACCAGTAGTTGAATTTTTCTTAATTTTTATTGCGAGCGGCATTATCGAATACCTGACTTCGTATGTATCGGAATTGCATTACGGTATGCGTTGGTGGGATTATACGGGGCATTTCATGAATATTAATGGCAGAATATGCCTCGAGGGGTTATTGGCGTTCGGTATTGGTGGAATGACGGTCGTATACTATGTAGCGCCGTTTATTGACAATATAATTGAGCGTATGCCACGAAAGACAATTTTTAACATAACTACACTACTCGTAGTGCTGCTCGTATTGGATTTTGCGACTTCGACCTATTTTCGCTCTGAGGGGGTTATGCCGGCGCAAGATGGTGTATTAGAAACTACGCAGCGGCGTGATTGAACTCGCGCAAAAGCTTTAAGATGTATGGGTTTGGCCGATGATTCTGAATGAAGTCGCTACTATCTTGTCCCAGATACTCCATGGCGAATGCCCCGACCGCCGCCGAGCGTGATTGTCCGGCATAGCAGTGAATAACGAGCGTATCTACCTTGTCGCGATTCTTTTTGATGAAGTCGATGATTTGGCGGGCGTGTGTCTCGTTGAATAGGACGGCGCCGTCTACTTCTTTGACGGTGTCGTCTATCAGGAGCGTGAGCACGTCTTTGCAAAAACGATTGGTAGTAAATTGGATCCCGAAGCCTCCGGTGTGGCTGTCCTGGATGGAGATGACGGCGTAAGTGTCGCGTTTTTCAGCAAATTCCTCGAGCCCAAATGGATAATAATGCTCCATTACGTAATCAAAAGTGTCGTATAAGGATTTCACTAAAACGCGCATATAATATATATTATACCACAAAACATAAGAATTATCAATAGAGGGGTGGTATTCGGCGGAAATCCATGCTTTTAGTGATAAAATTATGTATATGGAGTTTGGGAAGACCTTATTTTTGATGTACGCAACTTTACTTACGCCAATTGTGGCCGGCGTCATTAACTCTCTCTGGTGTAAATCAAACTATCTCTTGAATCTTAAGCGCTCCATCGATGCTGGGAAGAATTTCCGGGATGGCAAACGCATCTTCGGCGATCATAAGACCTGGAAAGGCCTGCTCGGATACGTCGTATTAAATGCAATCTTTATGGTGCTTTTTGGCATACTTTTCGATCTATTAAATTGGAATAAATACAGTTACATTTGGCAGAATCATGCCAATACGCCACTTTTCAATTTATGGGTTGGTGCTCTAATTGGTCTAGCTTATGCGGTGTTTGAACTGCCAAACAGTTTTTTGAAGCGCCGCCTCGACATCAAGCCCGGCAAGAGCGCTCATGGATTTACAAAATATTTCTTTACTTTTCTCGATCAGGCGGACTCGGTTTTTGGCGTCTGTCTAGTAGTTTGTATTTTTTATCCAATGTCGATTGGATTCTACCTGCTCTATGTCCTAGTTGGATCTGTAACCCATATCATTTTTAATGTTTTATTGTATTTGGCTGGGTTAAGAAAAAATATGTTCTGAGTGAGGAGAGACTATGATCAGCAGATTCGATGACGGAAAAATTTCAAAGAAAAACGGCAACAAGGCAAACTCATTAATCGAAATGCGCCAAGCTGGCTTCAACGTGCCAAATGGCTTTGTGATTGACAGTGATACTTTTGATGAGTTTATTGCTAAAAACTCGCTCAAGCAGTCAATTAATCGAGACTTGTCCGAAAAGGGTAGCGAGGGCTTAAGCAAACTCACGATGCGCCAATTTAGTCAGGCTAAGTTTGATGATGAAACGCTCGGCCAGATTAAAGAACTCATTTCGCCGCGCAAAAAATACGCCGTTCGTAGCAGCTGCACGAAAGAGGATTTGGGTGACCTATCATTTGCGGGGCAATACGAAACATTTCTCTATGTCTCGGAAAAAGAAATTATCAGTAAAATTATTGAATGCTATAAAGCTACTTATAACAAGAATATCGTGGCCTACTGCAAGAAAAACAAAATCAGCCTAAAATCGCTCAAGATGGCGGTCGTCGTGCAGGAAATGGTGGACCCTGAATTTAGTGGTATCTGTTTTACGGTCAATCCAGTAAGCGGCAACGATAAAACTATGCTAATTGAGACGGCGCGAGGTATCGGCGAAAATCTAGTCTCCGGCCGAAAGAAACCCGATGAATACCTGTATAACTGGTATGCGGATGAAGTTGAATTCAACAAGAAGAATCGCATGCTCAAAGAAGCGCAGGTTCGTGAGTATGGTAAAGTTTTTGCTGAAATTCAGCATCATTTTGGTTTTCCGTGCGATATCGAATTTGCAATCAAGAAAGATAAACTTTATATTCTTCAAGCACGCAAAATCACGAAGATTGTATACGGGGGCTATCATGATCTTTGGTCTACTGCCGACTTTAAGGATGGTGGCGTTTCGGCCACTATCTGTACACCATATATGTGGAGCCTGTATGAATATATTTGGGATCATATTCTAGCCAAGTTTATTGTGGACTCTAAAATCCTTCCTCAGTCTTACCTCGACCAGCACGTGATGGGCGATATGTTCTTTGCGCGTTGCTATTGGAATTTGAGTGTCGTTAAGCAGGCCATGAGTCAAATTCCAGGTTATCGCGAGCGCGAATTCGACAGCGAATATGGCATTAAGGGCGACTATGAAGGGGAAGGACAAACAACATCGCTTTCAGTTTCGGCGCTGGCAAAATTGGGTCGCATGGCGATTGCGCAGAAAAAAATCGTGTCATATCGCGAAAAGAATGCAGAGCGTCTAAAAAGCGAATTGCTCGAGAAATACAATAATTACATCGAGCATTTTGACGACAACAAGGCGGACATCGAAAAAGTTTGGCTCACGCTCGTCAAAGATGATTATTATTTCAGCGAGTCAACTTACTTCTGGCAAATTTTTATCAATACTGTTCATCAATCGCTCTATAAAGATAGCCTTTTGAAGTACTTAACCGAAGACGAATATCTAACTGTACTGGGCGGCATCAAGGATATTTCTCACTTGCGGCCATTTTATGCCATGTGGAATGTGAGTCGCAAAATCCGTCGCAATAGTAAAGAAAAAGCTTTCTGGCAAAAATCTTCACCAAAAGTCATTCTTAAGGAAGTTCAAAAACAACAAACGAAGATTGCAAAAGAAGTTCAAAAAGTCATCGACGATTACGGCTACCACTCCGATAAGGAGTTGGATGTCGCATACGAGTGCTATTATGAGAATCCGCTTCCATACATTATCAATATTAAGAATATGGTAGATTTGGAGAACCAATACGGTCCAGAGCACGACCAAGAACGCAATCATCAGAGCTATCGCGAAATTCTTGATCGCATTAAACAAAAAGTTGGTGACAAAAAGTTCCGCAAGATTGAGGCGAAAATTACAAAGATGCGCAAAATGTTGTGGTGGCGCGAGGAGTTTCGTGATGTTTCCACCCGTTTCTATTACATTATTCACATTTATACGCTCGAGCTTGCGAAAGAATTAAAACGCCAAGACGTACTCGAAAATGAAGATGATATTTGGATGCTAAAGATTGGTGATTTATGGGATTATTATGATAAAAAGAATTCCGCCGCCGATTTGCGCGATATCATCAAGCGCAACCGTTTCTACTACGAGGCGTACCGCAACTACATGAGTGACAATGAAATTGTTCCAGGCAATAATAATCGTCGAGATCCGAGGGCTTTGCGAGCTCTTTATCAATTCCGTATGGGTGGTATGTAATGCCGTAGTCCTCGTCCGAAGCGCCGTTTTCTCTGCTTCTGTTGAGACACTGATCGATTAAAGTGGAGATCATGTCGATGACGAAGTTGAAGAATGCGATTGTGTTCTTGCGTAACATTGTTAATTTTCCTCCTTCACCTCTAATAGGTGACTATGTTCATTATAGCACATATGCCTATTTTTGTCAAGTTAAACATAGGCGTATTAATTTTTAGGTAATTTACAGATAAAGAATGCAAAAAATAAACACCTTGCGGTGTTTCTTTTCTAGGTTTGTCTCTCGACGTCTGCGTGGAGTCGCAGACGAATCGCACACGCCTAAGTGCGCCAATCGTTTCCCAAAAATATCAAGCCGTGCGACCTTTACTCCTGTTAATTTCAGATAGTATAATGTCATCATGGCTAAAAATCAGAGAGGTAAAGTCCTAATTCCAGGCGGTGTCCGACCGTGGCCACATGAGCTTCGCGTTGCTAATATTTTGGCGCTAGCTGGTCATGCTGTTGAGTTTTTGCCAAAAACAAATATGAAAACTGCGGATATCTTATTAGATGGCATAGCTTACGAGATTAAGTCTCCAAAGTCCGCTAATTCCAATACACTTGAACATATCCTAAAGAAAGCGTTAAAGCAGTCCAGCAATATAATTATCGATACGTCCAGAATGAAGAACGTCCGCGACGATAATACTCGCCATTTCTTAATCAACCAAGTTAGAATCAGAAAGCAGATAAAGAAACTCATCATGATCTCGAAGCAAGGGCAGATAATTGACATATCGAGTCTTGTGTAATAAAATGAAAATATCGAAGTTCTTGCACGGCGCCGAAGGTACCTACCGCAGGAGCTTCTTTTTGTGCTAGAGTAATATCAGGAAGAAAAGTATAAGATACTGAATTGAATCAACTGCCTTTCTCCCCGTTAAGGAACTTCAAAAGAGGTTCTTTTTTGTTATATGACCGCACCAAGGTCAGGGGTTCGACTCCCGTTTGCCCCAACTAAGAAATATGTTGTAATATGAAAAAGCCAGCAGGGTAAAAACCTTGCTGGCTGTTCTTGTATCTGCACCGCCGCCGCCACACGAGCAAGATTACTGCGAAAAGCAGTAAGCCTCTTTTCCATAAAAAACTAGCAAACGCCGAAGCTTTGCGCCAAAACCGCTCATGTTGTTCGCTACGAACGGTCTAGCGACCGGACGCGAAGATGACATCGAAAATGGGAGCGAATAAGAGATATAATATAGACAGATAGACGTGACCAGAAGCAAACAATAAGCAAAGGAAAAACGTATGACGAAAAAGGCTGTCGGAATTCATCTAGACAATAGTTATCCGAAAATAATTTTTGATGCTATTGGGGAGGAAACAATTCGCGCATATAAGTGGCGCGTTCATTATGCCATTCCAGCAACAGACTTTGATGAATTCAAAGAACTTGAAGATAGCGAAATCCTAATTGATGGCAATAAGTTAATCAAGCAAATCAATAAGTATCCAGATATGCAGTGGATATGGGGATACTTTCAAGCCTTCGAAAAGGATATTCCTGACCAGGAAATTCTTATGGATCCGCCATATGATCTTGATAGTTACGAGTTCTGCAATGACCACTATGCGCTCCCGGTACACTTAGAGAATCCAAAGTCTAGTCTAGAAATTGAAATCGAAGATGGCAGTTACACTTTTGTTATAACTCCAGACGAAAAGCTTGCAGACAAAATTAAAAAGGTTTTCCCAGACTGGAAACCGCTGGAGGATATTTATCACGAGCCGGGCTATAAAAATTTTAGTCTACATGAATTCGCTAGACGCTACAACTTCCACGATAGTAGCATTGTTGAGATTGATTACGACGAGAAGAAACATCAGTTGCATCTGAAAATTGAATTCTGCTATTGGGATCAAGAGTGGTATAAGAAAAGCGAAAAGAATCCTGAAGGCATCGGGCCTCTCGAAGCAACTTTTTGTTTCGTTGGCGACTATGCTGGGCCTACGGGTAGTTGCGATTATGAAATCCTTGACGGTGAAATGAAAGATGGAGATTATTGGTTCGGTCTACGAGATACAGTGAGCGAGCTGGAGGGCAAGGATTGTTTGGCCGAGATTCGTGTCAGAGCAATTTCTGTCTTAGTTCAGGAGGATCCGAATCAGGCCTTGCCGGACAATTACGGAGACAGCCCAGACCGCCTCAATCGCATCGGTGCTCAGTATTATCTTCATGGCGATTATGAAAACGCTATTAAATTCTATGAAGAATCTATTAAGCATGGTGGCACTGTTGCTAAGGCGAATCTTGGCTATTGCAATCTCTATGGTAGAGGTATGACCCCAAATGTAGATAAAGCTATGAAGCTGTTCGAGGAAGCGGCCGAGGCTGGCGATATTGATGCGACATATAAACTTGCAGATATTTATTCCAAAGACAAATGGGGCAAAAAGGACGAGAAGCGCTCAATTGAATATCTTCGCCGTGCCGCAGATAAGATTGACGGAAAGTCCATTGAAAGTTTCGGTGTTCGCTATTCGCATTATTCTGCCTATTGTGATTATCCCAGCCTCTGCCTAGCGATCGGTAAATTGCTAAAAGATAACGATAATATGCGAGACTATCCGACCGCGCAGGCCTTTCTACAATGCGCAAAAGAGGGCTACGAATATCAAATCAAACATGGCGCGGAGTTCTATAAAGAAAGTCTGGAAGAGACCAAGAAGCTACTTCGTTCTAGCTGCTTCAAGAGAAAGAAACCGAAAGCTCCCGGTTCGGCATTTCTTCTATACTTGAGTATGCAAGAGCTTGCCGCAGAGCGCATTTCTCTAGATTCGGAAGATGACGAAGCGAGAGAGATTGTATGTAAAGACGCGATATATCTCCTAACATTAAATAAAGAGATGACATATGAGTATATTAGTGAGGAATCGCAGTTTGAGGATCTGGAGCTTGTGTCAGAGGTTTTCGAGGATTTATATAGAAAGTATAAGGATCCGAAGCTAATTGAGCTAATTAAGGCCAGGTATGATGAACTTACAAAAAGAGCAAAGAAATCCGTAGACGATTCGAAGCGTTACGCTGAAGAATATGACGAATAAAAGCTCCAAACTTCATATATTGTTGTAAATATTACAACACAAATAAAACTTGCAAATCTCATTTCCCAAAAACCACATTTTACCTCTGTTAGTATGTGTCCGGTCGCCTGTCGCATCGGACACAAATTGTTTTCACTCTTTCACTTGTAATTGACCTAAAAACGAGTTATCGTCACGGTAGAACGACATATTTTCTATTTCTGTCAAATCATGGGCATGAAGTCGTTCGACGGAGAGTGTAAGCGAAACAATATCAAACTAAAAAGGAGGTAATAATATTAAGCCTATTATCAAAGACAGTATTTTTGAGCTCAGAAAACTCAACTATTCTTACGCCTGTATTGGCGAGAAACTCGGAATCTCACCAAACACGGTCAAATCTCTCTGCCGCCGTAGCGGCATCCAGCCTTGGGATGCATATAAAACCAAGCAGCAAAAAGCCGACCTTGAAGTCTGCAAGTATTGCGGCAAATTTCTCATCCAAAACTCCCGCCAGCATAAAACCTTTTGCGACGATTCTTGCCGTTTTGAATACTGGAAAGAGGCCCGCCGCAAACGTTAATAAAAAGTTATCTTCTTTGGACTTGCTTTCTTCCCGGAAGAGAGCGATGAATGGTCTATAAGGAGGTGGAATCTATGCAAATTAAAGAAATCAAGGCAACTATCCTGCCAGACCTCAAGATTAAACGCGTCGCAGCCTATGCTCGCGTTTCGTCAGATAAAGATGCTGCGCTTCATTCAGTCTCCGCTCAAATTTCCTACTACAACGAGCTCATTACGAATCACCCGGGTTGGGACTTTGCTGGCATCTATGCCGACGAAGGCATTACGGGAACTAAGGATGCTCGTCCGGAATTCCAGCGTCTGCTTGAAGATTGCCGGGCAAACAAGATAGATATGGTCATTACGAAATCTATCACCCGTTTTGCTAGAAACACCGTGACGCTTCTAAGTACCATCCGCGAACTCAAATCTCTCGGTGTCGATGTATATTTCGAAAAAGAAAATATGCATAGCCTGAGCGGCACTGGCGAGCTGATGCTCACGCTCCTCGCCATGTATGCCGAAGAAGAATCCAGGAGCGCTAGCGAAAACCAAAAGTGGCGGATTCAGAAGATGTTCGAAGAAGGCAAGACCAACAATGGCCGCATGCTTGGATATTATCTCAAAGACGGTCAGCTCACGATCATCCCGGAAGAAGCGGAAATCGTAAAACGCATCTTCAAGGATTATCTCTCCGGCATGGGCAGACTCGCCATTGCAAAGAAGCTAAACCAGGAAGGCATTAAAACTATCTGGGGCAACCAGTGGCGTGAGGGTAATATCTACCGCACGCTCCGAAACGAAAAATACACCGGAGATATGCTATTGCAAAAGACATATATCAAAGACTTCCGTACTAAGAAAGGTGTTATCAACAAAGGCGAACGTCGCCGCTACTTTGTCGAGAATAGCCACGAAGCTATCATAGACAAAGATACTTTTGCGAGAGTACAGGCCGAGATCGAGCGTAGGCAAAAGCATATGAAACTCCCAGAAAAAGCGGAGAAAACCCAGTTCTCTGGACTCATCACCTGCGCATCCTGCGGTAAGCATTTTCGTCGCCGTATTGCGAACGCTGCAACTAAGTATGCCAAACCCGCCTGGATCTGTAGCACTTTCGTAACCACCGTCAAATCTGCCTGCAATATGAAGCAAATCCCCGATCAATTCTCATCGCTAAAACTAAAGCAGCTCTAAGCCTCGAATCCCTAGATAATATTAATCTCAAAGACTATCTGGATACTATCATCTGCGACCGCACCCAAATTACTTATGTATTTAAGGACGGTAAAACTAAGACTTTACCATGGGAATCCTTGTCCCGTAAATACAGCTGGAGCGCGGAGATGAAAGAACGGGCCAGAGCTAAAACTAATGAAAGGAGGAAACACATAAGT
>DEGE01000002.1:7485-23734 GCA_002351365.1 Candidatus Saccharibacteria bacterium UBA2834 | reverse complement strand
CACACGCCCCTCAAACGTGCCTGTCTGCCAGTTCCAGCACTGCCGCATATATTCTGCTGATGTAGTCAGCTTAATTATTATATCACTTCTATCTGAGTTTGTCAAGCTTTTTTCAGGATTTTTATAAAATAAATAAAAGTGCCGTGAAGCATCACCACACAGCACTCTTTCATTTTTCTTTACAGCCATTGTATAAAAGCCGTTTTATCGTTTTGATTATACCCTGCTCGTTCGTAAAACTCAAGTGTAGACCTTTCTTTGGAGCCTGTCAGCAGCATCATCTTATAGCAATTCTCATTCACTGCGATCTGTCTTGCATAATTCAGGCAGGCTGTTGCAAAGCCTTTTTTTCTATGCTCCATATCGGTTATCACATTTTCAATAAAAGCGTACGGCCGCTGACCCCGTGTCAGGTTCGGGATAATAACGCACACACAGGAAGATACTATAACGCCGTTTTCTTCAGCCACGATAATATGGTGGTTTTTATCATTCAGTATGTCTTTCCAGACTCCAAGAACTCTGCCGTCCTTTTCCGGGAACGGATTATCGTGAAGCTGCATATAAAGCCTTAACAGACCGTCAAAGTCTTTTTCCGATATTTCTCTTATCATATTCAACCAACTCCCTGCCTTGTTATCCTGAAAAAGTCCAACATAAAACCACAGCGTTGCTTATCTTTTTTCAAGCACGCCCATAATAAGATTTCCGCAGTAGCTGCACCTTGCGTTTTCATCCACAACACCTGTAAGCGGTGCGCCGCAGGACAGACATCTGTCCTTAACGATCATTTTTGCAAGCGCAACAACAAGCTGCCCGTCATGCACCTCAAGGGTGCAGTTTTTGAGATAGCCGTTCTTTATTGCATATCTGATCCGCTTGAGCTTGCTTTTTCCGCTTGACGCAAAGCCCAGATCAGGCAGGGTATTTGCATTGACAAACGGCTTGGTGGAGCGTGAAAAATAATTTGCCCAATCGGAAGCCGAAAACAGCGCCATAGTCTTTCTGAAACGCAGCAGACCCAAGGGTAAAAGTACAAGTGCAAACGCTCCGCCGTAGATTATACCGTCACGGATATGATCCTTTATCAGCTTATATGAAAACAGATGGTTAGATGGATCCAGGAGCATTTTTTTCTGATACCCCTCGTCAAAATAATGGCTTACCTGACTGAGTGTATACATAAGAAGAATAACTCCCAGCGAGAGCCCTATTACGGAAAGAACAAGGTACAGAACTTTTCTTAGACCTGTTGTGGAAGATTTATAAAAATCGGGTCTGCCGCTTCCCGAGCCGAGCCGGTTGGAAACGCTGTAAAAGTGGTCGTCGGAAAGCACCTTTGCGTGCAGGTCGCTGCTATGGCAATACGGACAGGTGCCGGTAAAGAAAACTCTTTTTTCTATGTGTGCACCGCAGCTGCGGCACTCGCACAGACATTTTTTGCTGTACAGCTCAATGATCTCGCCGCTGCTGCCTTGAATGAATTTAAAGTTTTTCATATACAGCACACGGTAGATATGCATTTGTCTGCGAACAGCAGCCTGACTTTTACCCATTACCTGGGACAGATCCGCATAGGTCGTAAATCCGTCAAGATCGCCCTCTAAAAAGCTGGAATAGAAAACGGCGTTGCCAACGTGTTTTATAGACAAAAGCGCAGCTATCAGCAGCACCACTGCCACGCAGGTCATTACTATTGCGCTTTTCATTGACACTGCGCCCCAGGCATACTCGGGTCTATCGCTGTATGTAGAAAACTCGGAGATTATATATGTGGTGCTGAGAACGAACTCAAATGCGCAAAATAGCAGCAGCAGAATGTTTTTAATACGCAGTGCAGTTATAAGTCCCTTTTTCAGATACACCGCTGCATCACCCCATTTTTACCCAAATTTCGCCCCACAGCAATTTGCCGTGAGGCGATAAAACGTGCCTGATGCGATTCGAACGCACGACCTTCAGAGTCGGAGTCTGACGCTCTATCCAACTGAGCTACGGGCACATATGTGGACTAAAGAGCAGCAGGAGCTGCTTTTTATTCCACCGTTCAAAGATTAAACGTGCATCGCGCTCGCGCGTGATAAGCCACATTATAGCACATTTCCCCCTTAAGTGCTATACTATTTTTACATATGGCAGAAAACACGAAGAAATCCGGAATCAAACCAACACTTCAAAAAGCCAAAGCTAAGTTTTTTGCGACTTATTACAGCAATCCTGCCAGGGATCTCAAAATTATCGTCGTCACTGGCACAGCCGGCCGCGACATCACTTCGCACTATATTCAGAATATCCTCAAAAACAAAGACGAACACACTGGCCTCATTATCGACCCATCTTCCACGTCCGATCTCTACAAGCAACTCTTTTCCATCTGGAAGAGCGGGGCAGACTATGTCGTAGTTGCCACTACCGCCGCCAGTCTCGCCGATCATCTATTCTATGGCCTACCGATTCACATCGCCGTACTCACAGACAATTCAGAAGACAGCGAAACCATCACCAATACCACTGGCAACGAAGCCGAAGGCAAAGCTATTCTGTTTAATACCAAACCAGATTACAGCATCCTCAACCACGACGACCCAAATTACGAACTCTTCGCCAAATATCCTGCCACCACCGCCGCATTCAGTTATGGCCGCAATCGCGAATCCGATTTACGCATCAATCGCAGCAAACTCTACAAAGTCGGCGCCGAAGCCAACCTCACCTATGGTAACGAAAACTTCGATGTTGCCACTTATGTCACTAGCGAATCCGCCATTTTCTACATGGCCGCCGCCACACTTGCCGGTTTTGCATTAGGTTTCGACATCGACCATATCATCGACGGCATTGCCGACTACGAACCAGAAAACACTAAACTATAAGGATTTTTCATGATTAACCAAAAGTTGCTCGTTTCGGGCGCAGACTATTTTTCCGACGAGTTCGAAATTAACCCATATTACACGTCGAACAAAATAAATGTTGCCAAAGCCATGGCTGAACACCAAACTATCATCGACTGTTTCAAAAAAGCAGGCATCGAGATCATAAAAGTTGATCCACCAAAAGATTGCCAAGACGGTGTCTATACTGCCAACTGGGCGCTCGTTCATAACGGCGTAGCCGTCATGGCGCGTCTACCTGAAGCCCGCAAAGCAGAGGAGAGCTACGCTCGCGAACAACTCGAAAAACTCGGCATTAAAACTCTTCTCGCTCCGGGGAATCATCTCTATTCGGGTCAAGGGGATTCACTCATTTGCGGAAAATATTTGTTCGGCGGTCGCGGCTATCGTTCCGACCCAGAATCCCAACAATTCGCCGCCAAAACCTTCGGCCTCGAATTAGTTCAAGTTCACGCCAAACCTCAACTCAATCCCGACGGCACTGAACACATTAATCCATTTACTAATCACGCCGACAGTTTTTGGTATGACCTCGATCTCGCTATCTCCGTCATCGACGAACATACCATCGCCTATTGCCCAGAAGCCCTAGACGAAGAATCCAATCAAAAAATCAACGCCATCACCGATCTCGACAAAATCAAAGTCGACTTCGATGAATGCACCAAAGGTTTTGCCGATAATCTCGTTAGTACCGGCAAACATGTCATTATGTCCAACAAAGCGCCAAAACTCCAAGCCGAGCTAGAAAAACGCGGCCTCATTTGCCTCACTCCAGATGTCACTGAGCTCAAAGAAGGCGGCGGTTATATCCGCTGCGTCAGCCTCTGGCTCAGCTAGTCTTGACAAAAACGACAAAATACGCTATAATAGTATACATTGATTCACCATAGCGCCTTATCCCGGCGCTCGCACTGTTGACTTCTGTACCGTAGATCGAGGAGGTAATACTATGAAGTCTGTAGATCTTAACACCAAGCTTAGATCCATCGCAACCGCACTGGAACGCATCATCCGGTCAGATTATCCGGCCGCAGCCCGTTATAATCAGCTCGTCGCCGACCGCCACAAGGAAAAGGTGACAAGAGCCTCGGATTATTACGATGAGCTCATGCAGTTCAATCGGGTTCTGCCCTACGACGCCCACGTTGTCGCCAAGAACACCTTTGAACGCATCTTGCGCGAAAGTGACTACGCAGAAGTAGAGGAGGGAGAATATATCCGCGTAGCTACTGCCTGGAAATATCCACGCGAAGGCTGTCAGGTGTTTGTCTGGCTCATGCCAATCAATGCTCTTTAGTGGGGATAACTAATCCCCTTTGTCGTTAGAGCCCCGGTCCCCGGGGCTCATTTTGTACCGCGCACACTACTCGAGCAGCTAAATTCGCGCTAAAATTTTAGTATGAAAATCGTAGGCATTATCGGTAGAGCACAGCACAACCAAGACAACCAAGAGATTATCCAAATCAACGAATACGTCCGTCGCGCCATGACACACTTCGATAACGTTATCACCATAGCTTTGCTACCAACTAACGACACTTTTTATTGCGACCTCAAAGATAAACGCGATCAGCTTAGCGAACTCGATCAGGCTAAACTCGACCACATCCTCAATCAATGCGATGGTTTTATTGCGCCTGGCGGTAGTAGTTGGTTTAAGTTCGACGAACATATCACTCAATATGCCATCGACCATGATAAGCCTTTTCTCGGCATTTGCGCAGGCATGCAATGCTTTAGCGGCATGTATTCCGACACCGAACCACGCATGTCATTAATTCCTGGTGGTACCCACGATAATGGCGGCAAACGCTATAGTCACACCGTGGAAATCATGGACAACACAAAACTCAAAGCCATTCTCCAACAAGACAATATTCTTACAAATAGCTCCCATAAATATCAAGTTAACCCACCTTTACGCGACGACATAGTCATCTCGGCCTATTCCGAAGACGGCACCATTGAAGGGGTAGAGTTGCCAAACAAAAAGTTTATCATCGGCACTCAATGGCATCCAGAATATATCCTCGACGAAAATTCCATGAAAATATTTCAAACCTTCGTCGACGCCCTCTAAGCATTAGTTCTTTGATATTATTTAACTATGAACACAGACCAACCTCTATTTTTCTCTATAGTAGGCATTTATTTAATAACTTTTATTCTTCAGTGCACTCGTCTTTCAAATTACAAAAAGCGGCATTCCGCCAAAGAATGGTCGCTATTCCTTGGCTTCACAATCGGTGCCTACTTTCTTGCCGCAATCGCGGCAACGCAAGCACTCAATCTAGATGGAATAATTTCGGTTCTTATAGCTTGCGGCGGAATCGCCAGTATTAATACCATCATGCTAATCGTCGGACTGGCCTTTAATAATAAAATTAAAAAATCTCAGAAAACCGCCAACACTCTCAATAGACGCATTTTATGTCTTACATCTGGTGGTTTTTTGCTCGCCTGCATATTAATACTGACCATCATTTCACAACTATTTATCGGCATCACTTCATTCAAGGCCAAAACTTTCGTACTTAATTATCTCAACCAAAAATATGGCGATCAGGATTTCAGAGTCGTCGAAGTAACAGATAGTTATAACGGGGAAATCGGGCGAAAAAAATCTGTTGGCGGCTACAATTATCTAATGCAAAGCTCAGCCATGGAAGATACTTTTTATGTAGTTCTCGATGATAGTTTTGAATATATCGAAGCCGACTATTTCTTACCAACTTATTATTCATCCATCAACCATTTAGAATATTCTGTCATCCTAGACGAAGTTTATAACATCATTTATGGCAACTATCGGGAATTATCCACCTATTTCAAACGGCAAATCACACAAAAATATTCCGTCAACTTTGACCTCAACGACAATCTGCCAAATTATTATTCTTATTTCGTCAGCGGCTGGAGTAGTACAGATGGACCGCATTTTAGGGATTCATACTATGTTGTTCCGCCAGATTATGGCAAAATCCCAAGCACTGACGAAATGACAACTTTACTATATGAAAACTACATTAAAACCAACCACTAGCTCTTAATAAAACTCAGCAAAACCATAATCCACAAAATAATTCTTTGCAGAATATAAATAATTACCCCCATAATAATCGCCAAAACAAAACCTGGCACATATTCACCTGCGCCATATAAATTTAATGGCCAAATCGCCACTAATATTGCATATACGAGAATCGCAACTGGATAAAAGAATCCCATTCCAGTAATAAATTCGAGCGCCGCAATCAAAAAAGCAACCATCGAAACCACCCAGACAATTACCGCCCCCACGCTAAGAGGGTAGAGGTCCGGAAATAGCCTCGGAAACAACAAAAAATCCAACGCATACTTTGCCGCAAATGCAATTAGTAGTCCCACAAAGCTCGCCACCGTAAAACCAGGCACCTTTTCCGGTTTTTTGTTCGGATTAAATGGTTTCGAGCGGTATTTTTCCGGCGGAGTATAAACCATAACCACATTATAAATCATCCCCCAAACATGCTAAACTTAAAGTAATTATTAATCTAAGAGGTATATATGAGCAAAGATCTCAAAAAATATATCGCCGAGTTTATCGGCACTGCCATTTTGGTGCTCTTTGGCTGCGGTACCGCAGTTATTTCCGGCGGCAACTTAGTCGCCACCGCGCTCGCATTTGGTCTCGCCATCGTCGCGACCGCCTACGCAATCGGCAACATCTCTGGTTGCCACGTAAATCCAGCTGTATCGCTGGCGATGTTTATCAGCAAAAAACTCAGCGGTAAAGATCTCGCTTGGTATATCGTCGCGCAAGTCTTGGGCGCCTTAGTTGGCTCCGCCTTACTGTGGTCAATTCTTGTCCATATGGGTCTCGACAAAGCAGTTGTCGGACTCGGTGCTAACGCCTTCATCGCCGACACTACGGCTGGTATGTGGGGCTCCGTCATGGTTGAAATTATCCTAACTTTCGTCTTCGTTTATACCATTCTCGGCGTCACTGGCGATAAAGAAAAATCCAACATTGCCGGCATCGTCATCGGTTTAACGCTCGCTTTCGTGCACATTCTTGGTATCGGCCTAACCGGCACTTCGGTTAACCCAGCTCGTAGCCTTGCACCAGCCATCTTCATGGGCGGAGAGGCACTCAGCCAGGTCTGGGTCTTCATCGTATCACCGCTAATCGGTGCCGCCATTGCCGCATTGGTTTATAAATATCTCAATGCACCAAGCGTTAAGAAAAAATAGAGCATCACAAAAAATACCCCGCAAAGGGGTATTTTTTTAGCTACGCTACTTTATCGAAAATTTTTACATCCCGCTTTTATCGCCAAAACAATACCCGGGCCACCTCGCGCGGCCCTTTAATTTTTTCTATCAATGAGCCGCAAACGAAAACACTTAATAGTAAAATCGCTAGCGCAATTAAGGTAATCAAAATTTCCGATTCACCCAATGTTGCTAATTTCATGCCGCCCCTATTTCTTCTTGACGACTTTCTTCAGTGCTTTTTCAATTTCATCAAGCTCATAATAATCGTGCGCGCCATCTGCACGTTCAATAGTTTTCTCGTTACCTTTACCCAAGAACATCACCGTATCGCCTTTTTTCGCCATCTTACAACATTCCAAAATTGCAGTTGGTCGGTCAACAATCATAAACAAATCTTTATCATCTTTCTTGCCACTTTCACGCGCCCCCTCTGCAATCATCTCCAAAATCTCCATAGATGGCGTATCACGATCATCTTCTTCGGTCAGCATCACAACGTCAGCATATTTGCCGGCAATCTCACCCATTGGTTTACGCTTCGACGGATCGCGCCGACCGCCAGCCGAACCAAACATCACAATCAAGCGCCCCTTGGTCGCCTTTTTCATATCCGGCAATAGCTTCTCAAATGCATCTGGCGTATGCGCATAATCCATAATTGCAGTAAAATCTTGACCTTTATCAATTTTCACCATCCGCCCCTCGACTTCGGTCAGAGCATAGATACCGTCCTGAATTTCCTTATCGGATAATCCCAAACGACGTCCCACTGCGACACAGGCCAATGAGTTTGAAACGTTGAATTTACCCGCAATCCGTGTACGAATCTTTAGATTATTTTCATTTGGTATTACATATTCCACGCCATCCGGCATCAATTTAACTTTGTCGGCACGCAAATCACCATATTCAATACCATAAGAAACCCGCTCTTTAATATCACTCTCAAAGTATTCTGCTGAAGGATCATCGGCATTAATTACACCAAACTTCGCCTTCTTAAATAGTTTGCGTTTTGCGTCACGGTAGCGCTCAAAAGTCTTATGGTAGTCTAGATGCTCATGCGTCACATTTGTCATTACCGCAATGTCAATCGGCACGCCCAAATCCCTGTGCTGTGCCAATGCGTGGCTCGTTAACTCTAGTACTAAATACTCCGCACCAGACTCCGCAATCGTCTTAATACGCGAATTTAGCAGTTTCGAGTCAACGGTTGTCATATGTTCCATTTGTTCATGAATTTCATCGACACCCCAACCGACCGTCGTCATTACGCCAGCCTTACGACCAGCCTCATTTAGCATCTTCCAAATCATAAAAGATGTTGTTGTTTTGCCATTTGTGCCAGTCACGCCAATCACGGTTAACTTTTTCGCCGGAAAGCCATAACGCGCTCCCCATAAAGCCGCCTTACCAATATGATAAGGAATCACAAGTTGATCATATAAAGGAATCTTCTCTTTGATACTCATATTTCCATCATATCACTCTCTACCCATAAACAGATACCACTCCATTCTAAAAGTCGGCCAGATTATTACTGGCAAACAGCCACACATCATTGCGTACCTATTGACTTTTTAAAGCGTTTATGCTAAAATAGAAACATAGTCCTTCTTCGGAAGCCACTAAGTACATTCAAAGCCTTACTCATTAATAATCTTAATCTGTTATGTCACTCCTTATTCGAGTCAGCGTTTAGCCCCCGAAGAATTCTTCGTACGGAGGCCAAACGCTGGCCCGAATCCCATCAGGTCAGCATGTCACTCATTTTTACACACTGCATGCAGCCCTACGGGGGCAAAGGAGGAAACTATGCAGAAAAAGATGATTGTTGTTGATGACAGGACGTATGTCGAGACGGCGCGCACCCCGCTCCACATCGAGTACGAGTGCTACGAGACCTACACCGACGAGGAAGGTCACGAGCACAGCTACACGCTGGTCGAGACCCGTCCGAGAAATTTTCTCGGCAAGATCTTTGACTGGCTCGACGATGTTTCGATCGAGCATCCCATCGCCTTCTATGGCACGGTGTCCGGCGTCATCCTGGCCATCCTGATCCCGCTGTTCATCCTGAGCTGCTATCTGATCAAGGAAGGCTACGACTTTGACCTGGCCACTGGCACGGTCTACGTGCTGACCGCCGCCTACCTGATTGTTGGCTTCTTCTGCCTGAAGAGCCTCATTAGCGAGGTTGCCTGGTGGTGGCGCTACGACCGTAAGGTCGCAACTGAGTAAGGCCTTTTACCCCCGGAGAAGGGAACATTGCAACCAGTAATGTCATCCCGCCCCTCCGGGGGCTTTCCTTTTTTACGAAATTTAGCACTCGACGCTTGACAGTGCTAAACATCCGTTCTAAACTGTTAATATATCAACTCATAGGAGGAAACAATGTCTATCAAACCGCTCGCTGATCGAGTTGTTGCAAAAAAAGATGCCGCCGTCGACAAGACCGCATCCGGCATTCTCTTAGGTACTTCAGAAGAGAAGTCCAATACCGCTGTAATTGAATCCGTTGGCCCAGACGTCAAAACCGTCAAAGCCGGCGAACGCTTTATTTACCGCGAATATGCTGCTACAGAAGTTAAAGTTAACGGCGAAGAATACCTCATCGTAAAAGAAGAGGATATCCTCGCAGTCATTAAATAGGAGAATCTACAGATATGGCAAAGAAAGTTTTCTATGATGCCGACGCCCGCGAACGTATTCTCGGAGGAGCCAAGGCACTCTATGATGCAGTTAAGGTCACTTTTGGTCCAAAAGGCCGCAATGTTGTAATCGAAAAAGGCTACGGTGCACCAACCATCACCCATGATGGTGTCACTGTCGCTGAAGCTGTCGATCTTGGCAAAGAAGATGATGAGACTCTCGGCTACCAAATTGGCGCTAAGCTCATCAAGGGCGCTGCCCAAAAACTTAATAAGGTCGCCGGCGACGGCACCACTACCGTAACCGTTCTCACTTATAATATTATCGCCGAGGCTAACAAGCTCATTGCTGCTGGCCATAACCCAATGGAACTCCGCAAAGGCATCGAGAAAGCTGGCGCTGAAGTCGTCAAGGCAATCGACAAAATGGCCGAAAAAATCGAAGGCGACAGTCAAAAAGTCGCTGAAGTTGCCACCATTTCTGCCGGTGACGCCGAAATCGGCAAACTCATCGCTGATGTTATAACTAAAATCGGTAAAGATGGTGTCGTCACAGTAGAGCAAGGCCAAGGCATCGAAATGCAGTCCGAAATCACCGAAGGCTTCACTTACGATAAGGGCTATAGCTCACCATTCTTCGTCACCGACAGTCAACGTCAAGAGGCCGTGTTCGAGAAACCAACTATTCTCATCACCGACAAAAAGCTTTCCGCCGCGAACGACATCGTGCCATTCCTCGAAAAACTCGCCCAGACTGGCTGTAAGGATCTCGTCATTATCGCCGAAGATGTTGAAGGTGAGGCTCTCTCGATTCTTGTTCTCAACAAGCTCAAAGGCGTCTTTAATAGCCTCGTGCTTAAGGCTCCATCATTCGGCGATCGCCGCAAGGAAATCATGGAAGATATCGCCATTCTCACCGGCGCTACCGTCGTTTCTAGCGACAAAGGCATGACACTCGAAAATGTTGGACTCGAAGTACTCGGTTCCGCTCGCAAAATCATTGCCACCAAAGACGAAACTACAATTATCAAGGGTAATGGAGATGCTAAGGCAATCAAAGCACGCATCGCCCAAATTCGCGCCCAGGCCGAAGCCTCAACCTCAGATTATGAAACTGGCGAACTCAATAAGCGCGCCGCTGCACTCGATGGCCACGTTGCCGTCATCAAGGTAGGTGGTGCCACCGAAACCGAAATCGACGAAAAGAAATATCGCGTCGACGATGCCGTAGCTGCCACCAAGGCCGCCCTCGACGAAGGCATCGTTCCTGGCGGTGGCGTCACCCTCGTCAACCTCGCCAAGAACCTCAAAGACGATAATGCTGGTAGTACAATTCTCAAAAATGCACTCAAGACTCCATTTATCCATATCATGGAAAATGCCGGTCTTAATAGCTCCGCCTTGCTCGACAAAGTCGAGAACTCCAAAGACGGGCAGGGCATTAATGTTATGTCACCAGACAAGGGCATCGTCGATATGAAGAAAGCTGGTGTTATCGATCCAGCCCGCGTCACTCGCGAAGCTGTACAGAATGCAGTTAGCATCGCTGCCACCGCTATCACTATGGGCGCCCTCATCGTAGATCTCCCAGAAAAAGACAACGACGCCAACGCCTCCATGGGTGGCATGTACTAAAATCTAACAAGGTTTCTAAATACCCCTCTATGAGGGGTATTTTTTGTTGTTCTTCTTATTTCGATTAGAACATAACGGAGCCCGCTGGCGAGTTCGAGGTAATTGCCGCTCGTAAAGACGAGCCGGCAAGATACCGTTTCTAATCGGAATAATGAAGAATTAAAAAAATACCCCCAAAGGGGATATTTTTTACAAGATTTGATTAGATTATTGCAATAAATCGCTTTCTTTTGGCATTGGAATACCGAGCTTATCGATGAATTCAACTACGTAAACCAAAGCTTCTGCGCGCTTTGCGTCATCTTGAATTTGCTTCGCGGCATTATAAGCTGGCTCAATACAAGCTTTATCATCGGTTAACTCAATGATATCTTTGTAAATCATGAATTTCTTTTCTGGAGCGATATCAATCTTCTCGAGAATTGGACGAAGGTCGCTCAATGCCATCGACTTAACGCGATCAAGGTCTGGGTCACCATACATTGCGCGTTCTGTGCCACCCATCATTCCGTTGTCTGCCGGCGGCATTGCTGGTGTAGCCGGCACGGCCGGAGCCGCCGGGGCACCCAAATCTGCTGAAACTTTATTTGCTACCTGAGATACAACATCTGTGGCACCTGCAGCGCCACCACCGTTATTTGTAATATTATTAATTGCTTGCTGCAATTCGTCCTGATTTTGGTCCATTATTGCCCACCTTATTTTTTAATCTAATCTTTATCTAAAATAATAACACGCTAATGCTAAACTGGCAAATTATATTCTCAACCAGCGCACTAATTTATCCATTAAATCAAGCTTAACTGGCTCCATCGGTAAACGAGCGCCAAAAATATCAACAATCTGTTCACCTTCCGTCTCTGGGAAAAACACGGTTACGCGCATCCCAAAACGTTTTTTCGGCGTTAGAACTAATGAATAGTGGTTATTCTCACTTAGAATACCGAAAGATCGAAAATCACCAAAAGCATAAAGATTATTACCCTCAGATAAACCATCTTTTGATAGAGAGTAGTGCAAAGTGCGCGGTTTTCGCGTCACATGTAAAACCAGCGAAATTGCAGCCAGTACAATCACCGCCAAAAACAACCATTGTCCAATTAAAATCGCCACCACGCATAGCGCGACAACGACCACTGCAAAACCAATCCACCACCCGGTATTTTTCTCGCGGACGATATATTCTCTGGCTTCCCAGTTCACCAATTCTTTCTTTGCCATAAGCAAATTATATCATTTTTTCAACACAAAAGAAAAAAGCGTCCATTTTTGAACGCCTTTTTCTGGCGGAGGGTGAGAGATTCGAACTCTCGCACCAGCTTTCGCCAGTCTAACGATTTAGCAAACCGTCCCCTTCAGCCACTTGGGTAACCCTCCAGCTAATCAGTATTCTATCATATTTTTTCTATCTATACCAGCAGAACATGATTTGCTAAAACCAAAAATACTATGTATAATAAAATTAAATTTTAAGGATAAAAATTGATTAACATATGAAAAAGTTTCTTTCTAAAGCTGGCCAAATTCTTACAGGCGCTGCCGCTGCTGTAACAATTTTCGCTGGCCGCGTAATGGCCGTAAACATGAGCGAGATTGAAAATCCCGCTGCCGCTGGCGCCGAAATGGCTCGCGCTAATGGTATGCCAGCCGAACTCGTTGGTGTAAACGGTGTCTTTACCAAGATTACTAATACCATTCTTTACGCCGTTGGTATTATCTCTGTCATTATGCTTATTTACGGTGGTCTTCGCTACGTTATTTCTGGTGGCGACAGCAAGAAGGTTACTGATGCCAAAAATACCATCATGTATGCCATTATTGGTCTCATCATCGCAATTCTTTCATACGCAATTGTCAACTTTGTTATCAACTCTATTGGTGGCACCGAGTAATTAGTGGACCGTCTTCGCTAATACCGCAACCGATACTTTTTGCGCACCGGCTTTTATTAGAACTTCTCTAGCTGCCAGTAAACTGCTTCCAGTAGTCCAAACATCATCGAATAAAATATATTCGGTTTCCGGATTTACGGCATGTTTTGCTATATAAGCAGTCTTCGCTTGCTCACGCCGTTTTTCCGCACTCGCACCTACCTGTACGGCATTATTTTTACGTTGCAATATGGCCTTATAAGGTAATCCGGTATTCTTTACTATCAATTTAATGTGATCATATCCTCGCTCTCTAATATGACGCCCAATCGTCGGCAGGGGCACTAAAATCCCATTAGAGCCACTCAGTTTGCTACTTACTACATCCGCAAGAACTCAGCTCGCAGCCCGCACGCAATCATATTTATAGATATTAATTAAATCTTTCATTACGCCGGCCCTAACGCTAACGCAATATTGTTCGTCAAATACTCCACAATAATCGCAATGATTATCTGCTAATTCTTTTTCGCAAATTAGGCACTTGTTTCAGCTTTTCATTATCAAGTTTTTTTTACAACATAAGCAGAGTATTCCACCGCTTTTTCCACACTTTATACAGGAATGAGGGCAGAGAAAGTCACCAATTTGTTTAAATATTGTATTTTTCACAACATTTTACCTCGTTTTCTTGATTTTATAGATAAGCCCTCATATAATAAAGCTTAAGAGTGTAATAGTGGAGGAGAAATTATATATTATGGCTCGCAAACAAGACGAAATGAGCATCGATGATGAGCTCACTGCCGCCTTCTTGGAGGGCGACACACCTGATATGGCAGTGGAAGAGGAACCGGTGGAACCTGCTGCAAACACTCCAGAACCAGAACAAACCTACGTAGAAGAAGAACCGGCCGAAGATACCGACTGGGAAGACGACCCGAACGACCTACCTGGCCAACTCGCCGTTGATGTCTACGAAACAGCAGACAAACTTATCATTAAAGCCCGCACTGCCGGCATCGAACGCAAAGATCTTGACGTTTCCATTTCCGATAACATCTTGACCATCTCCGGCATCCTTAATGGCGGCGAAGACGAAAAAGCCACTCAATGGCACATTCAAGAATGTTATTGGGGCGAATTCAGCCGCACCATCGCTTTGCCAGTAGAGGTCAAAGAAGACGGCGTTGAGGCTGTCCTTAAAGATGGCGTACTTACCATTTCATTCGAGAAGGAACGCACTGCCGCTCCAACCCGCATCATGGTTAACTAAAACATCTAAATATTAAATACCTCGGTCAAACGAGGTATTTTTTAAGCCATAAAAAAGAGCCTCTCGGCGAGGCTCTTCCCGTTATTAGGCCAATGCATCCAACACGAATTGAACAATCGCAAAAGCGAGCAATGAGACGATTAGACCAATAATGCCGTATAAAATCGTATCCTTTGCCTTCTTGACCTTGCCAGGATCGCCCTGAGACATCATGTAATTGATACCACCAATCACTAAGACAATTACCGCGATAATACCTACTACAATAAATACTGCACCTAGAATATTCTTGATGGTGTCATAGATGTTGGTATCATTTTGTTCGCCGCCAATTTTTCTCCAACCTTCGCGCGCATTCTCGATACCACTATTTCCACTATTTCCGCCATTGCCGGCATTTGGATCAGGGTCAACGGCGACTAAAACCTCGCCTGGCTGTGCAGCGTAGGCGACAGTCGTCGGCAATGCAGCCGCAAAGAAACCGCCAAATAATGCCGCAATTAACAGTGTCATTATCTTTTTCTTCATTTTGTTATTTTTCTCCTTTACTTATTTATCATCATACCATAATCACTTCTACTAAAAAAGCATCCCCCTCTGAAGGGAGATGCTTTTCGAAATCGTTTATCAATTCTAGCTTGTTGCGATAGCCTGAAGAACGAATTGAACAATCGCAAAGGCAAGGAGAGATACTACGAGACCAACGATACCATATAGAATCGTATCTTTAGCCTTCTTAACCTTACCAGGATCACCCTGGGATAGAGCATAGTTAATACCGCCGATGATAATCATCACAACGGCGAGCATACCAACGATAAGGATAATCGTATTAATGATTGCACGGACCGTTGCGGTCAAATCTTTGCTTTGGCACCAGCCACCAGGGTTTGCGTCGATTGCGCCAAGTGCAGCACATGAAGCAGCATCTTTACCATAAACGGTCGATTTCTGGCCACCATTTAGACCCAAGTCATGAGTACCGGTACATTTAACTGGGTAATCAGGTGAATTCGCTGTTGTAGATAGGCCATATTGCGCTAAGTCGGTTGCTTGGCATGCCGCAAAAGCTGGCGAGACGAACATTACCGCCATGAAAGCCGCCAATACGCCTCCTTTTAAGATTTTACCTAATGTTTTCATTTATATTTTTCTCCTTACTTTATAATAAACGAAATCTTTTAATCTAATTTTAGCATATGCTATTCTTTTTCAATAGATTTTATCTTAAACATTCCCCTCCATCGCGTTCATCACGAACGCCGTAATCGCAAAGGCGAGCAGAGCAATAATTAAACCAATAATGCCATATAGAACTGTGTCCTTCGCTTTCTTCACCTTACCAGGATCACCTTGGGACATTGTGTAATTAATACCGCCAATGATGATAAATATCACCGCGATGACGCCAACTACCACATAAACAACATTAAGAGTCAATCCAACGGTTCCAGCCAAATCGCCATTACCGCCAGCATTCTCAGTCTGTCCTTTTAAACTCTCGGCCGCTGCCGCTAAATATTGTAATGCTTTCATTTATACTCTTCCTTCCAATGCATTTAATACGAACGCCGTAATCGCAAAAGCAAGCAACGAAACAATCAAGCCTATTACTGCATACAAAATCGTATCTTTAGCCTTCTTCACCTTACCAGGATCACC
>DEGE01000002.1:0-7442 GCA_002351365.1 Candidatus Saccharibacteria bacterium UBA2834 | reverse complement strand
ATGATGATAAATATCACCGCGATAATTCCAACCCACAAATACACCGTATCGAGAACATTGGAGATAGTCTCAATTAATGTTTCCTCTGTATGTTCCTCATCGCACATTCCCGGCGGTTTTGAGCCCATCGCCAAGTTGCACGGATCTTCGGGGTCATTACTTTGTTGTTGCTGTTGTTGTTCTTGTTGTTCGGCTTCCCGTTGTGCCTGCTGGTCTTCATCTGGAAGACGGGCATACGTAGAAGTTACTGGCAAAGCCGTCATAAACATACCACCAAACAAAGCGGTAAGTACTAAAGCTGCTACTTTTTTCTTCATCTATAACGCCCCTAATACTGTATTAACAATTACGGCTGCCAACACTGCAATTACTAAACCAATCACAGAGTAAAGGAGACCATTCTTTGCTTTTGCGACCTTACCAGGATCACCATTACTGGTCACATAATAAATACCGCTAATAATAATACAGATAATTGCAATAATGCCCGCCCATGTTGTAGCTGTAGTAATAATAGATGGGAAGAAATTCTCGGCTAAGGCTCCACCACCATCATCGCGCGCTCTTACTACAATCGAGTTTATTGCGCCCGCAATCGTTGAGGCCAGTGCGCAAATCACAATACCGATAATCGCATTCATGATTGTTTTCTTCGCCCCAGCTGCTTTTGCCGGCTCGCCTTGTGTGGTCATATATTGAATAGCGCCCCAAATTACAAACAAAATTGCTATATAGCCCGCTACACCAAATACGATACTCGTTATATTAAGCGCGATTGTCCAAACGTATTGCTTCAACTGCTTTTCATCCGCAGGCTGCTTAACCGAACAGCCACCGAACCCTCCATTGGCTCCAGCTTTATTGTCTTCACCAGGCAAACCATCATACCAAGCTGGCAAATTCATAAAATGGCTTGAGTTGCAGTTTGCGTAAGTATTCGGCACGACAGCTAATGCGCCGTAAACACTGCAGAAAGCTATCGCCAATAATCCTAAAATCTTCTTTTTCACTACATTACCTCCAATCCACCTGGCCAAGTAGCATATTAATCACTAAGTCAATCATAATGAATAGCACCATACCTATCACGATTTCTACAAGACGAGTTTTAGCCTTTCGAACTTGGTTTTCATTCTCGCGCGCCGTCATCCACATCATTGAACAGATAATAATACCAATCGTACCAGCGACCACTACGCCAGCTGCAAGAATATTAACAACAAACTTAAACAATTCAACGATTGCATCGCCATTATCACCATCTTGAGGACAAAAGACTTTTAAAATTTCAGCACAATCGCTGTCTAGCTCCATCGTCTCCTGAGCGGAATCATCACCATCGCCACCACCATCGTCTGGATTTGCATAAACTGGAGCAGCGCTCAATGCAAACATACCACCAAGCACAAGCACTAGGCCACTCATCATTATTTTTATTTTTCGAAGATTCCTTTTTGCGATTTCTTTCATCTCAAATCCATTATAAACTATATAAATATTATAAGTTTTTAATTATTTCCTAGGAAAATTATAACATAACAGCCATAAGCAGAAAAACTCCTGTTATTATACTTGACTAAAAAGCTTATGTGTGATATAATTATATAGCTATGAGAAGGTGTGTAAAATCCATAGTCCTATCTCTATTCGCGGCTCTCTTTGGAGTATTTATGCTCAGTGGGCCAGTTTTTGCTACTCCCGCCGACACACCTGATCCTGATACTACAACTACCGCTCCTGCCGACGAAGAGCAGGACGATACCGAACAGCCAACCTGTTATGACGAAGTTGGCGGTGTGGGGTGGTTAGTCTGTCCAGGCACCGGCTTTTTAGCGAATATTATAGATGGCGCCTACAACATCATTGAGCAGTTAATCAAGGTTGATCCTTTACCGGGGGACAAAGAGTCGCCAATCTATGTAGTCTGGTCATATATCAAAAACATCACTAATCTAGTCTTCGTATTCTTCCTCTTGATTGTTATTTATTCGCAAATAACAGGGGTGGGGATCAGTAATTATGGCGTCAAGCGTGTCCTGCCACGCTTTATTGTTGCGGCCATCGCCGTCAACCTTAGCTTTATCATCTGTACACTCGCGGTTGATGTTAGTAATATCCTGGGTGGCTCCATTATTAATTTCTTCGACAAAATCCTCAACGATGCTTTATTGAATAGCCAAATCAGCGATGTCGCAGCCTCAACCTCAGTTGCTTCAATTGTCGCCACAATCCTCGGTATTGGTACTGTTGGCACCGTCGCAGCCCTCACATTTGCCGGTGGTGTAACCGGTGTACTATGGGCTCTTATCCCGATAGTTCTATCAGGCGCTGTTGCCGTAATTTCCGCCGTTGTCACAATGGCTGCTCGTCAAGCATTAATTATTCTGCTTGCGATGATTTCACCATTAGCAATCGTTTGTACCTTATTACCAAATACCGATCGTTGGTATCAGAAGTGGAAACAACTATTCTTCAGTA
Source organism: Candidatus Saccharibacteria bacterium UBA2834 (assembly GCA_002351365.1). Taxonomy (GTDB): domain Bacteria; phylum Patescibacteriota; class Saccharimonadia; order Saccharimonadales; family Saccharimonadaceae; genus UBA2834. The sequence goes on along the minus strand of DEGE01000002.1, from coordinate 4,964 downwards.
TGATCGTTTTCTACCCAATGTTCAGTATTCTTTATGGTGCATCTCGTCTTGCCGGCTTAATTATTATCACTTCCGCCAATAGCTGGCTTACCGTCGTACTTGGTATCGCCGTCGAAGTATTGCCATTATTCTTCTCGATTCCACTCATGCGTATGTCCAATACAATGCTTGGTCGCATCGATGGTCTTATTCATCGCGCCTCAGCACCAGCTGTTGGTATGGCCGCCCGCGCCAGCACCGAACGCCAAGCAATCGCTCGCCAACGCCAACTCAGCGGCACTGGCCGCATGGCTGCTATGCCACACAATCGTTTGGCCCGCTATCTCGAACAGCGTCGCATGAATCGTGAAGTCGACCTGCGCGAAGCCGCCGCCAACAATGACGACACCTACCGCACACGCGCTACTGGCCGCAATTATTTTGATAGTCGTGGCCGGCTCAACCGTCGCGGTGTAGAGCATTACGCTCGTGAGCAAGCACGTCTCGAGAACTCTTCGCAGCGCACTCACTATGCCGCCGTCTTCGATGATGGCTTTAAGAATTATGGCGAAGATGCCCGCGTAACCCGTAGACAAGCTAACCAGATTAGTCAAATCAATGACCGCTATAGCCAATCTATCGTTAACGACAGCATTGCTTCAGCATACGCTACATCTGTTCGCTTCAATAATATGGAGAACCGCGCTCGCACCATCCAAGAGGGCATGAAAGATCAAAACAGCCGCATCTACTCGCAAGTTATGGATACTTTCAATGCAACCGACAGTGGCGCCCGCCAAAAAGCCACCAGTGCTGTACTTTCTGACGCAATTAACGCCAAAGCTCGCGTCGACAAAGAAGCTAAAGATAACTATGCAACTCTTTATAACAGCTTCGAACCTGGCGACGGCCTTACTCGCGAACTCGAAAGTGCAATCGATAATAAAGACTACAATGCTATGGTATCCGCACTTCAGACTATGGCTGTCCGTGGCGACCACGACAAAATCGGCGAAGTTCTACGTCAAAAATCTAATAGCATTTATGGCGATTCCGCCGTCGATAAAATCATGCAGAAAGAGTTACGCGACGCCTTGATTCGCATGAAGGGCGATGACGCTAACCTCTGGGCATGGGCGAAGGCAAATATTAGCCGCTCCGCCATGAATGGTAGCGGCGCCGGCATTGCAAGCTAGATTGATTATTCATCATTTATGAACGGTGCCACTATTCAAGGCGACACCTCAGCTAGCGCCATCGCAAAAGTGAACTCTGATGCCATCATTCAAGGTATTACTGACTCCGGAATTGCTAAGGGGCAAGATCGCACCGTCTTCAATGATATTCTCGACATGCAGCGCCAGAATATTATTACGCAGCAAAACGGCAAGCTATCTACCAAGTTCTCAATTAAGCAGCTCCGTAGCGCAGCAACATCAGGTGCAATGGATGGTGACCAACTCGACGCTCTTAATAACCTCCTTACCGGTGGTATTAAGAAATATGGCGCCAACGATGCCTGGATTCAGGCTAACAGTACAGCTATTGCCGATAATATCGTCGAATTCCTCAGCGGCATGTNNGGCTTCCGCCAAAACCGCCACTATTACGTCACTCAATGATGCATTGCTTGAGCTTGAACCAGCCGATGTTCGTACACTAAATGGCCACCGTATTAGCGGTCGCCTCGCCGATGCCTTAAGAGAACAGTCGGCCTCCCTCTGCCGTCCAAATGCCGTTACTGACCGCAACAAGATGAATGCCGCCGTCCGCGAAATGCTTGGTATTGAAGAAATTAACCCGAATGGGCCAAACATCCGTCCGGGTGGCACTCAAAACGCCGTCTAAAAATCAAAAAACTAAAGCTTATTTCACACTGCGCCATGCTATAATTAAAGAAGTATGGCGCAGTATAAGGTACCTCAAGACGTTGAGGCAGACGATAAGCTTATCGGCCCATTCAGTTTTCGCCAGTTTATTTATCTAGTAGTTACGGCGGCTCTTGGTGGGATAGGTTTTTTGCTGTTTAGAGTATTTCCTCTCCTAGTTATTATTCCTGCTCCATTTATGATCTTTTTCGTTATCCTTGCATTGCCAATCAAGAAAGATCAGCCAATGGAAACTTATCTTTCCGCCGTAGTTTCTTTCTACATGAAGCCGCGCACCCGCCTATGGACACCAGGGCAGGGTGAGACTACTATTGTCATTACCGCTCCAAAAAAGACCGACGAAGTCCGTACGAAAGGCCTCAGTGAAGAAGAGGCCGTGCATCGCCTTTCATTCTTGGCGGATATCGTCGATACAGAAGGTTATGCAATTAAAGGCGATAATCCCGGCTCTAATATGCATAGCGATTTTTATGCTGAAGCCTCTCAGACGCAAGATATTTTCGAATCGGCCCAGCAAAACTCAAACTATCAAAATCTCGAAAATACCGCACAAATTCGTCATGATCAATTAGTAAGCCAAATGCGTTCCGCAATAGACAATAATCACGCATTCAATGCAACCAATGCTACGATTAGTCGCATTGATGGCACTCAGCTCCAACAAAATCAACAACCTGCACCTACAACCTATCCTCAGCCACAAGCTTACCCACAAATGCCGACATACCAACAACAACCAACATATCAGCAACAACCAGCATATCCTCAAGCACAACCGCAAAATCCTCAGTCAGCTTATCCACAAAATCAATTTCCGCAAAATCCTCAACCAACTTATCAAGCCGCTACGCCACAACCAACCATCCCGACAAATCCGATGGACGCCAAAGATGGCATACAAAGTGCAGTAATAATTCAACCAGACGACACGATTTACGATTCGGCACCTCGGCCAGAGCCAGAACCGACCACCGAAACTTCCGAGCAAACGGACCCAACGCCAGTACCTATGCCAGAACCAGAAGTCATCCAAGAACCAGCACCAGAGCCAGAACCTCTTCCACCTAGCCAAGAGATTATCGATCTCGCCAACAACAAAGACTTTTCTATCGAAACAATCGCACAACAAGCCAAACGTATCGAAGAAAAACAGAATAATAATAACGGGGAAGTGTATATTTCATTACATTAAGGAGTTAACGTGCAACCAAATCAAATGCAGCCAATGAATCCGCAGCAAGCCCAGCCCCAAGCCGGTGCTGCACCTGCGCAAGCAAACATTTCATCACAGCCACAAGCCACTGCGCCTATGCCTCGCCAAGAGGATCCATCTACTACGCAGTCCACATTACTGATTTCCGAGCTTCGCGATTCGATGGTTATTATGAAAGACGGCTCTTTCCGTGCAGTGGTTGCCTGTAAATCCATCAACTTCGACTTGATGTCCGAACAAGAACGCGAGGGCGTCGAATTCGCCTATCAAAACTTTCTCAACTCCTTAAACTTTACAACACAAATTCTCATTCGCTCACAACGTATTGATATTGGCCCATATATCGACCGCCTCATTGAACTTCGTCGTAATAACGACAATATGCTTCTTGGTAAGCTAATGGACAACTACATCGACTTTATCGATATTCTTTCCCAAGAAGCAAACATTATGGATAAGTCCTTCTTTGTTGTAATCCAATATTACACCTCAAAAGAGCAAGAAAAAGCCATGGAAGAATCCAAGAACTTCTTTAAGACTTTCTCAAAAACCAAAGCTCCAACCGTTACGCGTATTGACCGCGCCACCTACGATAAAGCCGTCACTGAAGTTAACAACCGCGTCGAAGCTGTCATTTCCGGTCTTTTCCAGATGGGCATTCATTCCGTTCGTCTCAATACCAAGGAACTCGCCCAACTTTACTACAACTTCAATAACCCAGATACCGCAGTACGCGAACCACTTGGAGATTTCAATAAAGTCGCACACCTTTATGTTAAGAAAGGCGAGAAAGAGGAGGCATAAACTATGGCAAAGAAACAGCAACAACTTAGTGCCGCCGACGTCGCGGCTCAATCCCAACTTCAAGAAGAATTTGAAGTCCAAAAAGCCTTTGAGGCGGGCATTACCACACTCCGTGATCTTATTTCTCCATCCAGCATCGAAATTCATTCTGATTATTTCCGTCTCGGCACTAAATACGGTCGCACCATCTATGTTTATGGCTATCCACGCTCATTAATTACTGGTTGGCTCAGCTCCGTAATTAATATCGATGAAGTTCTCGACATTTCAATGTACATCTATCCAGTCGATACTGGCGTCATTATGAAAAACCTCACCAAAAAGGTGACTCAGCTCGAAGCAAGCATGAGCATCAACCAAGAGAAGGGTAAGGTTCGCGATCCAGAGCTCGAGGCTGCCATCTCCGATGCCGAGGAACTTCGTGATCAACTTCAGGTTGGCGCCGAAAAGTTCTTCCGTTATGGTCTATATATTACGGTTTACGCCGATTCTCTCGATGAATTACAATTCGTTCAGCACAAAATCGAGAATATTTTTGGTCAGCAAATGGTTTTCAGTAAAGTCGCCTCATCTCAGCAAGAGCAGGGCATGAATAGTACAATGCCACAATGTACCGACCAACTCCAAATTCGCCGCAACATGAACACCGGCGCAATTTCTACCAGCTTCCCATTCACTTCCGCTGATCTCACCCAGGAAAAAGGCATTCTCTACGGCATCAATATGCATAACAACGGTCTTGTTATTTTCGACCGCTTCACACTAGAGAACGCCAACATGGTCGTCTTCGCTAAATCTGGTGCAGGTAAATCCTTTACCGTAAAGCTCGAAGCTCTTCGCTCCATGATGATTGGCACCGAAGTTCTTATTGTTGACCCAGAAAACGAGTATCAAAAACTCTGCGATGCTGTCGGCGGTGCTTATATTCGCCTCAGCCTTAACTCAGATGTACGTATTAATCCGTTCGATTTGCCAAAAATTCTTGACCCAGAAGACGCAAACGACGCATTACGTACCAATATCACAACCCTGCATGGCCTATTTCGCTTAATGCTTGGCGGAGGCCAAGGTCTCTCACC
>DEGE01000027.1:49654-50762 GCA_002351365.1 Candidatus Saccharibacteria bacterium UBA2834 | reverse complement strand
ATTGGGTTGACTGAGGGCGTTCTGCAGCCGATGGACGTCGAGAAGTATCTGCGCAATCATGAAGTGAGCAACGACAATATCGCGGCCGCGATGCCTGGCCTGCGCCGGATTAAGTTCGGCGCGCAGCGTATCTTGGCCGAGAACGCCGGCTATCACATTCCGCAGAAGGGCGACATCTTCGCCGAGAAGACCGACCTGCAGCCGACAGACGATGCTCTGCCGACCGATCAGCCTTCTGGCGACGAAGCCGTCTGGCTGTGAGGTGATTAAATGATTTCGCTAGTGATTGCGGGGACAGATGCTGGCTGGGGTGATGGCGGCAAGGGTGCCGTAACGGATTATCTTTGCGCCAAATTCCGGCCAAAGTACGTCATCAAAGAAGGTGGCGCTCAGGGATCACATGGCGCCTTCACCAACACTGGCGAAAAGTTCAACTTCTCACAGTGGGGGTGTGGCAGTTTCCATGGTATCCCAACTTACCTGTCACCCAGAATGGTGATTTCGCCGACCGGGCTCTTGAACGAATCCGATGCATTGAAACACTGTGGTTTTTATGACCCATTTGCCATGCTCAGCGCTGACCCAAGTTGCATCTGCGCAACGCCATATCATCAGATTTGGTCCTTGATTTATGAGATGCTCTTGCGCGATGCGCCGCATGGTACCGTGGGTACGGGCGTCGGCAAGGCTTACCGCCAAGCCCAAACCAACCCAGAATTCGCGATTCGAGCAAAAGATCTATGTCAAAAGGCGATCCTTGAAGCGAAGTTGCGCGCTATCCGCGAAGATGTGATTGCGCGCTACGCGACAGTTTCGCCCAGCGACGTATTGGTCGCAGACATAGATACGCTCACCGAGCAATTGGCTCTGCTGTATGACGACAACTACTTCGATGATATCCTGCGCCGCTTGCTGGTCGTAGGAGACAAGCTTACTCTGGTTGGCTATGACGATTTTATTCGGAATGGCCACGGAACGGCCGTAGTTGAACGTTCGCACGGCATACTTACTGACCACGAATACGGCTTTCAACCGCACGTTAGTGAGTTGAGGACCTTGCCCCGTTTCTGTGAAGGGGCGCTGTATGACGCGGGATACACTGGCCGGA
>DEGE01000027.1:48602-49631 GCA_002351365.1 Candidatus Saccharibacteria bacterium UBA2834 | reverse complement strand
TCCGTCATGGGGCTGGACCTTTGCCCACCCAAGACGACACATTGTTCGCCGACCTACCCGGTAGTCACAAAAGCGAAAACCGCTGGCAAGGCAAAGTCAGAACTGGTGCGTTGGACTTTATGCTGCTTAATTACGCATTGTCCGTGCATCATTTTGATGGCGCCTGCCTGACGTGGTTTGACCAAATTCTACAACGCGGCAATTGGCCGTATTGCGAAGACTACCCGAATATCCATCACCGCCTGAGCGATTTTCAGCTCAGGGCCGCAAAGCCGAGCATCAAATATCTTGAATTGCCCGACTTGCACGATAGACCGCAAGAAATGTTTGCTTTTTGCAAAGATTTTCTTCAACAGCATATTAATGTTCCGTTGCGACTTCTATCCTATGGCGCACGGACAATGGACAAATATTTTGAATAGGGAGGTATTCTTATGTCCGACAAGAAAAATGAAATCACCACCACCGCTTCCGACACAGTCAATCCCGCTACCGCTCCGACCAAGGACGCCCTGACCGCCAAGGTTATTGAGGCCGGCGGCGACGAAACCGTCGTTGCNNTGCCAAGCTGAAGGATATGGGCGTTGCTTCCGTCGACGACCTGTCGATGCTGGAAGTCGACGACCTCAGAGAGGCCGGCTTCAAGCTGGTGCAGGCCCGCAAACTGAAGGCTGGTTTTACCGCCGCAGAAGAAAACGCAAAGGTCGCTCCTGCCGCTCAGCCGCAGATTCTGACTGCCGCTTTCGCCGATGTGCTGCCGTCTGTGCCCGACGAGGGCTCCTGGCTTGAAGCACTGAAGGCTGGCGGCGTCCTGAAGATTTCCGATACCGCCTATATTTCCGGTATCCGGGCCGCGTTTGCCGATCGCTTCGGCCTGTACGACGTCGTCAAGAAGCTGAGAGACAAGATGCTCTCTTTTGCCGAGGAAAACGACGAACCTGTCACCGAAGATTACTACGCCATGGAGGCTTTGCTCACCGAGCGTAGCTATGCGCCGATCTTTGCGGCTATCAAGGGTCTGAAAGGTTG
>DEGE01000027.1:46292-48450 GCA_002351365.1 Candidatus Saccharibacteria bacterium UBA2834 | reverse complement strand
ATGTCCGGCGCTCCGGCAATGGCTACCGCCACCCTGCCCGCCACTGACACCATCCGCGACGCGGCGGACTCTCTGAAGGATGCTATCAATCATGTTTTTCGTGGCTTCGGCACGCCTGTCGCGTCCGCGATGGCTTACGATGCGAGCGAAACGGCCAAGATTCTGGAGAATCCGAATCTGCCCGGCATGATTGGTGCCGCCAACCGCGAGCAGATGCTGAAAATGCTCGGCCTGAATATTGGCGCCAACTACGTGCGCCAGGAGCAGAACATGGTCAAGTTCGTACTGAGCGCGGTCAAGTTCGATCAGGCCGCCGGCAACGAGCAGCAGTACCTGATGGCGCTGTGGCAGCTGGGTCGCCAGATTGACTGGTCTCAGCTGGGCCTGGCCACCGGCAACATTCGCGGCCTTGGAGACCGCAACGTCCTGTAAGCTCTAATCGTCAAAACAAAAACAGAAAGGGGCCCCTCCGGGGGCCCCATTTTGATGCCTAGATGGTCGGCATAATTAAGTAACTCATCAGAATAGTTGTTGCGATTTCGCGATAGTCGTCATTGTAGAAGGCGCTGGCGCCATCGATGGTCGGATATTGCGCCAACCAGGTCGGCTGCGCCGAGTGGGTATGCTTGAAGCCTTTATGCATTAATCGGTACTGCACAAGGTCAGACTCAAGCCGACAGAGACAGTGCGCACGCTTCAGCGAATCCTCCNNGCAGTTCGAAATACGGCCGGAGCGCTTCTTCGCGGATGCTCTTCAGACTATATGCGTCATTAGCGCTAGCCCATACCGTATTCATCAACAAATGAATGATATTCGGATCCGCCGTGCCAACTTTAGACTGGTAGGTGCCAGACATTTCGCCAGTTTGCGGGTCGAGCCAGGCAACATCATAATCCGAGTCATCGCGAGCATAGCCCTTCAGGCGCGAGCCACCGATTAACGCAATCTTAGTCTTGTCAAGGTTGGCAATGCGCGCCAGAAAATCCTCGTCACAATTCAAAGAAAACGGTCCGCTGATATATTGCGGTTTAACCTGGTAATCTTCCGCCATCTCCGCCAGCCAAGCTTCACGCTTCGGAGTAACGAAGGCTAGTTGCGGCGGCGCGGGACGTGGCGATACTTCTCGCGTAATACGAAGAATTAGCTCGGCGGTTTGTTGTTGCATCAAGTTTTCGCCACATAATACCGGCAAAGTGTCCAACAAACTGTGACATAGCAGCGGGTCGCGCCGGCGACTTTTTTGAGCAATCTTCACGACGTCTTCTTCGTCGAGATAGCCAATTCTTAGTAAATCGGGTAATAAATGCATCGCCTTAACGATGTATTCGACTTCCCCGATTCTTGCTTCCGGTTCATAAATGTCGCCGAGGTTAAAATTCTCACGCGCATCCTGCATGGTCCAGCAGCGCTGCCAGTAATCCAAGTATGTCGAAATGAAATAGTCTGGCGCGCGGTCCAGCCAGTTGAACGGCACATATAGCGCGAGCCGCGGTATAGTGCGAAATGCCAGATTCAAGCGTCGGTAAAAAGTGTCCGAAAAGCCTTCTTTCTGAAAAGTCTCATGAAATTTACGATTGAGTGCGCGACGTAAAAAGATGGAGTGACTGCCGATATTCGGCTGCATCCCAGTGTCGTATGGCACCCTATCGTCGCAGAGCTCGATGAAAGGCGTTAAGTGTTGCATATATTCCCCTCCTATATACTGTTGAGTTTTTTAATGTGCGTGTGTTTCTATATTATACAATAATATTGACTATTTTGCAATCAGACAAAAATCCCCCGACTTGGTGCCGGAGGATTTAAGCCTTCACTACTCTCTCCTTATCTTTGATAATACGATTAAGCCAAGCGGCAAGAAGATAATCAGCGTGGCGAGCGCGGCGTATTCGAGGCGAATATCCGCAGCCCTACCGATTACCCACACCGCAACAGCATAGAGTAATTGTGCAACAACTTTCGCGAAGGAACAGACCGTGGTCTGCTCGCCGGCTTCTGCATGATTCTGCACCATCGGCATCATAGTGGCGCCAGTCCAGCCTAAGACCAGCCCCATAATAACATAGAAGCCAATCGTAACCGGATTAATGCCAGCGCTCATGATTGCCATGCTAATTGCCATCGCGATCAATGGAATGCTAAAGAGTTTCGCGTCAGACA
>DEGE01000027.1:42268-46198 GCA_002351365.1 Candidatus Saccharibacteria bacterium UBA2834 | reverse complement strand
ATCGGCGTAAAGCACCAGATGATGCCGTGGGTCATTTCGCGCGCAATCGCAAAGGCGAAGATGCGGTGGCGCAACTTAGCGTTTCGCATACTTTGCTTCGCGATACGCGCCATGTCTTTGAGCGGGTTCTTGTACTCGTTCTGAAGTTTTTCACTGTCGTCTACGATGAAGAGGCTCAAGATTGCGCCGATAAATACCGTCACAGACGACAAGCCGATCGCCAAGCGAAAACTAATAGCACCAATTGGGCTCGCCAGCAAAGTACAGATTAAAGTCCCGATACATTGCCAGCTCGCCACTTTGGCGGTTTTCTGCTTGAAGAGCGAATCGTCCTTGCAGAGTTTGCCGCTAAAATGTTTGATTAAGGCCGAGTCGACACCATGACTCAACGACAAGAAGACGCCGAAGGCGATTTCGCAGGCAACCACGCCGGCAAAGTTTTGAACTTGCGAGTAAAACAACAAGGTTACTGCACAGCCGAAGTCGCCGATGACATTTGCCCATTTGCGGCTAAATTTGTCCGCGATCCAGCCGGTTGGCAAATTCAAAAGCAGCGCCACAATCGTGAAAATTGCCTGACCGAGGGCGATTTGCTCCTGATTCATACCGATAGAGTGATAGAACGGGGTCATGATGGGTGCAGCCAACAGGCCGGCCGTGATGATAGATTCCAAACAAATGAGATTCAAACTACGTTTGGTTTGCTTTCGATTCATAAAGAATCAACTCCTTTCTGAGAGAGCGTGTAAAAGTGCTAGCCACAGTGCTTGCGCGATTTGCGGCTAGATAAATCCCAAAAGTTCGTAATCTATTTGTGTTTTGATAAAGAAATAAGTTCCGGGCTTTTGGAACTTATCTAGAATCTAGGGCTGATTTTGAATGTTTTTATTCAGAGACGTAGACAAATTCCGCACATCGAACTGGCATCCAGAGGAGACCACAAAATACGAGGACCATCTTGACGACAGCTTCGTATGCGTTTGGATGTGTGGAATTAATAATATTCATAAGACCATTATACCACACTTTGGCGATTTTTGCAAGAGCGCTTATGCTTCCCTGCCTGCACCAACAAAAATCTCCCCTGTTACGGGGAGATTTTTAGTGCTCCAGAATCGCTTAGATATTAGCGAGTTCTTCGGCGGCCGGTTCGCTGCTTTCATTAGCAACAGCTTCATCTTCTTCAGACTCAGCGCCAATATATTCAGCAAGCGGCTCAACGCCAGTACCTACAGGGATCTTGCGGCCGATGATGACGTTTTCCTTCAAGCCCTTGAGGTGATCGACGCGGCCAGAGATGGCGCTAGAGATCAAGACGCGGGTTGTATCCTGGAAGGATGCGGCTGACAAGAAGGAGTCGGAGTAGATAGATACCTTGGAAATACCAAGAAGCATCTGCGTGTATTCGGCTGGCTTCTTACCTTCGGCTTCGACGCGAGCATTTTCTTCGGAAGCAGCAGCGCGGCTGACGATATCGCCAGTAACGAAGCTGGTATCACCTGGTTCGTCGATCATGACGCGAGAGAACATCTGGCGAATGATGACTTCGAGGTGTTTGGAAGAAATTTCGTGACCCTGAGCGGCATAGATAGCGAGAATGTCGTTAAGAATGTAACGCTCGGTTTCTTCGATGCCTTTGTATTTCATCAAATCTTGCAAGTTCAAGGAACCTTCGGAGAGACGATCGCCTGGCTCGACGCGGTCACCATCTTTGACAGTGAGACCATAATCGGCAGGAACGTTAACCTTGACTGGAGCGCCAGCGTTAGCGACGAGGACGATCTCATCCTGGGTCAATTCAGCGACGCCATCAAATGGAGCGATGATTGGCTCTGCGCCCTTAGCCTTGCTGGCGATAACGGTACCAACCTTAACGGTTGCGCCATCTTTCACCTTAGCCTTGCGGCCTTCGAGTTTGAAGTGTTCTGCCTTGCCTGCATCTGGGGTAACTTGGACTACGTTGTAACGGCCCTCTTCCCAAGTGCTAACAATACCAGCAATGGTCGAAATGAAGGCTTGACCCTTTGGCGTACGAGCTTCGAGAAGCTCCTCAACGCGCGGAAGACCACGAGAGATAGCACCGGAACCAGCCTGACCTGAGCTGTGCTTAGTATCAAGCGTAAGCTGAGTACCTGGCTCACCGACGGACTGAGCGGCGATAACGCCAACTGGTTCATAGTAAGCAACTGGTTCACGAGTAGACATATCGATACCGTAAGCCTTGCGTGGGATGCCGTCATTGCATTGAGTAGTAAGAATACTCTGGATTTTCATGCTGTCGATCTCTTCGTCAGCTTCGAGGTTGTCGGCCATTTCGCGAGTGATAACTTCGCCGGCTTTGATGCCATATTTTTCAACATCTTCGGCAGCATAGCGACCATAGACGCGATCAGCGAACTTAATGCCAGTAGTGTCGGTTTCATACTTATAGATGCGGAAGCCCGGATCTTCATATTCACCTTCTACCGTGAAGACATCCTGAGACACATCGACGAGACGGCGAGTGAGATAACCGGAGTCTGCGGTACGTAGAGCAGTAGACACCTGACCCTGACGTGCACCACGAGTGGCGATGAAGGACTCGAGAGTGTTAAGACCTTTCTTAAAGCTGGACTTAACTGGAAGCTCGATTTCGCGGTTGAACACATCCACCTGAATACCAATGGTCGCGGAAGCAAGCTTAATGTTACCTGCGGAACCACGAGCGCCGGAGTTAGTCATGATAGAAACGTTCGTATCGAGGTGTTCGAGGTTGTCCTTGACGAGCTTAGCAATCTTATCATCGACTTCGCGCCAAGCGGAAATGGTTAAGCGATAGCGCTCATCGTCAGTAATGAGACCTTCGTCAAATTGCTGAGAAATGAGAGCGGCCTTGGCTTCACCTTCGGCGATAAGTGGCTCAACTTCTGGATAGTATGGATAGTCGTCTTTCGAGGTTGAAATACCAGCGATAGTCTCATACTTGAAGGAAAGATCCTTAATGGCGTCAGCAGCTTCAACGGCAGCGTCTGCACCGAATTGATCCAAGATGTTAGCCATCACCTTTTTGAGGTGCTTGCTGTTCTGAACTTCGTTATCGTATGGATATTCCTTTGGTAAGACCTCATTGAAGAAGACGCGACCAAGAGTCGTATCGCGCTTTTGACCCTTCGTATGGACACGAATTGGAGTTTGAAGCTGAATGAGGCCCATGTCGTAGGCTAATTCTGCCTCATAAACGCTAGTGTAAGCTTTGCGCTCGGTTTGAGCAGATGGCTTTTCGTAGGTGAGGTAGTAGCTACCCAACACGACGTCCTGCGTAATGGAGAGAACTGGAGCGCCATCGGCTGGCTTCAAGAGGTTGTGACCAGCGGACATAAGTTCGCGAGCCTCAGCTTGGGCTTCAGCAGAAAGTGGTAGATGGACTGCCATTTGGTCACCATCGTAGTCGGCGTTGAAACCGTTAGCGACGAGCGGATGAAGCTTGATAGCTTTACCGTCGACGAGCTTTGGTTGGAAAGCCTGGACAGATAGACGGTGGAGGGATGGAGCACGGTTCAAGAGAACATACTTACCTTCAATCACCTCATCGAGCGCATCCCAAACCACGAGTTCGCCCTGCTCAATCATACGAGAAGCGGAACGGATGTTTGGTGCGTATTCGTGATTAATCAACCAGCTAATGACGAACGGCTTAAAGAGTTCGAGCGCCATTTGTTTTGGAAGACCACATTGATTAATGCGGAGTTCTGGACCAACAACGATTACGGAGCGACCGGAATAGTCGACACGCTTACCAAGAAGGTTTTGACGGAAGCGACCCTGCTTACCTTTGAGAAGGTCAGAAAGACTCTTCAGTTTGCGACGACCATTTTGCGAGCTAGCTGCACGACCACCACGAGAAGCGTTATTGTCGATTAAGGCGTCAACAGCTTCCTGAAGCATACGCTT
>DEGE01000027.1:41838-42224 GCA_002351365.1 Candidatus Saccharibacteria bacterium UBA2834 | reverse complement strand
CGGTTATTGCGGTTAATAACGCGACGATAGAGATCGTTAAGATCCGACGTAGCGAAACGACCACCAGCCAAAGAAATCATTGGGCGTAGATCTGGTGGAATTACCGGGATAACTTCAAGGATGAAGTCAGTTGGCTTAATGCCAGCAGATTGCATACCTTCAAGCACCTTGAGGCGCTTCATGATTTTCTTCTGCTTTTGGCCTTTGCAGTTTTCGGCTTCTTCGTGAAGTTCGGCGATCATCTTTTCGGTGTCGATTTCGGACAAGAGTTTCAAGATGCCGCTTGCACCCATTTCGACGGTGATGAGATCTTCGTAGCCCTCATCTTCGTTTTCGAGATTGCGATAATCGATTTCGTTGATAATTGCACCCTTAGTGAAGCCGGT
>DEGE01000027.1:40781-41580 GCA_002351365.1 Candidatus Saccharibacteria bacterium UBA2834 | reverse complement strand
AAACCAGATATGTGCGACTGGTGCAGCTAATGAGATATGCCCCATACGTTCGCGGCGGGTAATGCTCTTAGTAACGAGGTTGCCATCTTTATCGACAGCTGCTTCGCGAGAGCGGACACCCTTCAGCTTTGGGTCGTTTGGATTAATATCTTTTACTGGACCGAAGATACGCTCACAGAATAAACCATCACGTTCTGGTTTTTGAGTGCGATAGTTGATCGTCTCTGGCTTCGTAACTTCGCCATAGCTCCAGTCGAGGATATCTTCTTTGCTGGCGACAGAGAGACGGATTGCATCAAAGTCATTGGCACTAATAAAGTTGTCTTGCCAAGCCATATTAGAATTCCTCCTCTTCCATTAAGTTTTCATCATCTATATCAAGCGAGGCGTCATCCTCCCCGATATCTACATTTCCTTCGTCATCGAAGTCGTCTTCGATTTCAGCTTCGCTGTCTTCGGAGTCTTCCTCTTCGACATATTCTTCTTCGTGCTGAGCATAGATTACTGAATCATCACGTTGGCGTTCAACTTCTTCGGTGGTCTTCTCGATAACACGGTCAGCATCGCGTGCTACACCATTATCAAGCAAATCAACTTTCAGACCGAGACCTTGAAGCTCTTTCACTAAGACGTTAAAGCCTTCAGGAAGCTTTGGNNCCTTCGATTGGTTCATTCTTAATGATAGATTCGTAAGCCTTCGCACGACCATAAACGTCATCCGACTTAATCGTGAGCATTTCCTGCAAGGTTGATGCGGCACCATAAGCTTCGAGCGTCCAGACCTCCATTTCACCGAAGC
>DEGE01000027.1:40544-40680 GCA_002351365.1 Candidatus Saccharibacteria bacterium UBA2834 | reverse complement strand
TCGAACGAGCATGGATCTTGTCGGCTACCATGTGATGGAGCTTGAGCATATACATCACACCGACGGTTACGCGCTCTTCGAGTGGCTCACCGGTGAGACCATCATAAAGTTTAACGCGGCCATCTGGCTCGAAACC
>DEGE01000027.1:40320-40466 GCA_002351365.1 Candidatus Saccharibacteria bacterium UBA2834 | reverse complement strand
ACTTCAAAGAGCTGACCAAGGTTCATACGGCTAGGCACACCCATTGGGTTGAGCACGACGTCGACTGGAGTACCATCTTCAGTAAATGGCATGTCTTCAACTGGAAGAATGCGAGCGACGACGCCCTTGTTACCGTAACGTCCAGC
>DEGE01000027.1:39802-40283 GCA_002351365.1 Candidatus Saccharibacteria bacterium UBA2834 | reverse complement strand
AATCTTAATCTGCATTAAAACGCCAGATTTGAGATCGTTACCCTGTTCGCGGGTGAAAATCTTTACACCGACAACTTTACCACTGTCGGAACCGTTCATGCGAACTGAGGTATCACGGACGTCTTTGGCTTTCTCACCAAAGATAGCGCGAAGCAAGCGTTCCTCAGAGCTGAGTTCCTGCTCGCCCTTTGGTGTGATCTTACCGACAAGCACATCGCCTGGATGAACTTCGGAACCAACCGTAACGATACCATCTTCACCTAGGTGGCGAAGTGCAGCCTCGGAAACGTTTGGAATATCACGGGTAACCTGTTCTGGCCCAAGGCGAGTTTCACGAACTTCAACATCAAAGTCGCGAATGTTGATGCTCGTAAGAGTATCGTCCTCTACCAAGCGACGAGAGATTACGATAGCATCATCCATGTTGTAACCACGCCATGGCATGAAGGCAACGAGCATGTTCTTGCCAAGCGCAAGTTCG
>DEGE01000027.1:39527-39783 GCA_002351365.1 Candidatus Saccharibacteria bacterium UBA2834 | reverse complement strand
TAGATGCACCCTCAATTAGGACATCGCCCTTCCTGACCTTTTGACCACGCTTAACGACAACGCGTTCATCATAACAGCGGTCATCGTTGGTCTTCATGAAGTGAATCAAGTTGTAAGTCTTAGTTTCTTTCTTGCCTTTGTATTTAACTTCAACTGAGACGGAATCTGCTTTCACGATTTCACCATCGGCTTCAGCATAAACAATCTGCGACAAGTTCTTTGCAACCTCGGCATCGATACCGGTAGAAACGGTCGC
>DEGE01000027.1:37095-39377 GCA_002351365.1 Candidatus Saccharibacteria bacterium UBA2834 | reverse complement strand
TCCGCAGCGGACACCTGAGTTGGCATCAAAGCCTTGCGAGCAGATACATATTCGTCAACAAAGCGGCCATCTTTGTCGAGTTTTGCGCTCGTATCAGCGATGATCATCTTCTCTTCGGCGGCAGCATCAGCCCAAACCACTTCGTCAGTAACTTTACCGTTCTTGACGACGCGATATGGAGCTTCAATGAAACCGTAGTCATTAATACGTGCATAAATTGCAAGGTTAAGCACGAGACCCACGTTGCCACCTTCTGGCGTTTCTACAGTACAAATACGACCATAGTGTGTTGGGTGAGCATCACGAACTTCAAAGCCGGCGCGTTCACGAGTAAGACCACCAGGGCCCATACTTGATAGACGGCGCTTATGAGATAGTTCACTGAATGGGTTCGTTTCATCCATCAACTGGCTAAGTTGTGAGCTGGAGAAGAATTCCTTGACGGCTGCAACAACTGGGCGTGAGTTAACGAGTTGTGATGGAGTTACGGTTTGTGGATCGCTCATCGACATACGGTCGAGGATGTTGCGTTGCAAGCGAAGCATACCAAGACGGAATTGACGTTGGACCAACTCGCCGACCAATTTAACGCGGCGGTTAGCCAAAGAGTCGATATCGTCTGGAGCATCCTGCGTATTATTGAGACGAATAATTTCGCCGATGATAGCAACAAGATCTTCCATCTGCAATGTGCGGTGCTCGTGATCATTTGGCGTATCAAAGCCAAGACGTTGGTTGATTTTATAGCGACCAACACGAGAATAGTCATAACGACGATAATCGTGGAAAGTGCGCTCAATCATAGAACGAGCGTTTTCGACGGTTGCTAGATCGCCCGGACGAAGACGGCGATAAATTTCAAGAAGGGCTTCACCTTCGGTTGAAGATGGGTCTTTTTCGAGCGTGTTTTCAATGTATTTAACATCGCCATTATCGATTGCCTTGAAGGTTTCGACGATTTTGGTCTTTTTCATGCCAAGCGCACGAAGCAAAGTTGTTACAGGAACTTTGCGGCGGCGGTCAATCTTTACATAGATGACATTCTTGGTGTCGGTTTCAAACTCAAGCCATGCACCACGGCCTGGAATGATTTTGGCGCCATAATAATTACGGCCACCAACGGTATCTGCCTGGAAGAATACACCAGCAGAGCGAATTAATTGCGAAACAATAACACGCTCGGTACCGTTAATAATAAAGCTAGCGCGGTCGGTCATCCATGGGTAATCACCAAAATAGATGTCCTGCTCTTTAACTTCGCCGGTAACTTTATTAGTAAGCTCAACATCGACATGCAACGGAGCTTCATAAGTTGTAAGATTTTCTTTTGCGCTCTGATCGCTTTCGACAGGATCTTTGAAATAATAATCCTTGAAGCGGAGGCTCATTTTCTGACCAGTATAGTCATCGATTGGATTAAGCTCTTCGAAAACCTCTTGGAGGCCGTAATCGACGAACTCTTTCCATGACTTAGTCTGGTGTTCAGTTAGGTTTGGTATTGGAAGAACTTGGTCCCCTTCGGTGAATTGCACACGGGCACCACTGTCTTTAGTTGTAGACTTTGCCACATTCCCTCGCTGTATTTTAGTGTTGATAACTTTGGCCGGAAGATTCCCTGTTTTGATTGCCCATATTTTGCCAGAATATAGAGCTAGAAAAAATCAAAACACACTACTTCTTAACTAGTTATTATAGTTGTTTTTTGCAAGTTTGACAAGAAGTTTTTGCCATAAAATTATAGCAAATCCACATTGCGAAAAAAAGCAAAACCATTTAGAATCAAAGTAATAAAGGGAGGTAAATCTGCGACGTTTTATTGTTGCGGTTTTGTTATATAGATATGTCAACAAACAATACTAGTACCACGGTAGCGCCAACAGCTGCCGCACCGGCCAAACAAAAAGATCCATACAAGGGCTACAATATTGCGCTATACGTTGGTAGTGCCATGATTGTGATTGCTGCGCTTTTCTTTGCTGGAAGCGCAAGCTNNCTAATAGCGCCAACTTTAATGACTTTGTCACTGGTAATGTATCTTGCCGGCCTAGTCATATTTAACAAAGTAAGCTACCTTAAACCGGTCGGTAAAGCACTCAATTATACTGGCTTAGCAATGACATTATTCTGGATATCCGCGTTTGATTCGCTCGGCATGAATAGTGCAGCCTCCACCCTATTAAGCTTTACTGTATTTACCGTCCTTTCTTATATATCCGCTTTTGTGTTTACCGAAGCCGCGCTAGGATATGTCAGCTATATAGCCACTTTCGCTACGTTTTTTG
>DEGE01000027.1:36379-36885 GCA_002351365.1 Candidatus Saccharibacteria bacterium UBA2834 | reverse complement strand
GTCACATTCTTAATTAGCCTCCTGCAATTCATTTACGGCTATATGCGCGACCATAGCGCTAACAAAATATTGGCAATCCGTGTCTTAGCGCAAGGCTTTATCTTCGTCTTGGTAAGCGATATTTTAGCGCTAACCAATGCTAGCGAAAAAACTGCAAGCTTCGCCTTGGGACTTATCCTATTTGCAACCTCAGCTATTCAATTAGCCTACTCACTGTTCGTTGGCCGCCCGAAACACGCAATCGCCAGCAATGAGAACCTTTTAACGGTTGCGTCCGTTATTGCATTACTAGCCAGCACGGCATTCTTCGGCTCGTTAACTGGTAGCCAACAGAGCGTAATTCGCATTGTCAGCTACGCAATAGTTTCCGGTTTCGGAGTTGGCCTGATGCTCAAGTATAATAAGGCTGCCTGGCTACTAGTGCCGCTTTGCGCACTTCTGATTATCCCGTTAGAACTCGGCTTCGCAATCGCGGATCCGAACTGGACTGCCTGGACCTTTATGGG
>DEGE01000027.1:33721-36134 GCA_002351365.1 Candidatus Saccharibacteria bacterium UBA2834 | reverse complement strand
TCAAACACAATTTTTGGCAACGTCATGAATCATCACGCCGTTTTTGGCCCATCGAACCAAATGCTCGATCTAATTCGCTCCGTGGTTGGTATTCATATCCTTGCGATTGCGCCACTCTCGGTTAATTTGCTTCTCGAAAAAGGCAAGACCAAGCCAATTAGCGCCATGGTTGCCTACTACGCATTAAGTACGGTTTTTATATTCGATGCCCTAATTTGCCGCATCGGCTTCGACTCTATATCCTTGGCACTTGTATTCTTACTTGAGCAAGTAATCTTCATGGTTTATGGCCTAATCAAGCACGGCAATTGGCTAACGACAAGTTCTATCGTCTATCTATTCATCGTTGTCTTCTATATGTCCACTGGCTACGGTTACCTCTGGCTATTCGTAGTTGGCGTCGCATTGATTGGCGGCGTGATCGCGAAATTAGTTCATGCTCGCGCTAAAGATAACACAGACACCGCATCGCAACCTGCAACACCAAAAGCTACGCCGTCAGCGGAAAAACCAGCACTCAAAGCTGCGCCAACCGCCCATATTGTCGCAGAATCCACTAAGCCAGCCGCAAAATCAGCCGAGACACCACAACAATCATCGCGCCCAACAAGATTAGGTGGTAAGCCGCATAGCGCTAAATATAACTAAAAGACCCCCCGCAAGGGGGGATTTTTTNNTTTGGCGCATCGCCACCAAAAAACCGCCCGATACCCTGAGCGGTTTTTTAGCATATAAGCTCTCAACTTTATACGTTTTTGTTTTAAAGCTGACTCGCAGTTAGCTTAATGCTTTTAGACCTGTAAAGCACTAACAGTATTATATATCCAAATCGTCCAAATCCGCAAGCTCTGCGCGGGTTTTTTCTGCCAAATCGCTAGTCGGAGCTTCAGTTTCTACCGTTTCTTCTTCGGCCTCTTCTGGGGCTTCCTCGTCGTTATCGGCATGCTTGCCTTCATAATCGTCATTGTTTACGATTTTGAGATTATAGCGAGCGTCGTTCTTTGTACCGAGCGCACGAAGCAAGGTGCGGATGCTCTGCGCAGTAGCGCCACGACGACCAATAATGCGGCCAACGTCTTCTGGATCTACTTCGAGACTTAACAGCACACCCTTTTCATCTATGGTACGGTCGATACTTACCTTGTCTGGATTATTGACGAGAGTTTTGACGATATACTCTACGAATTGCTGATCTATAGTGGACATAAGGTTCTCCATATAAAAATGTTAAGTTTATATTCTTAAGTATATACGATTTTGGCTAATTTGGGCTTATTTTTTAGCGTGCACATCCATCTGTGGATATGGAACACTAACATGATGTTTTTCGAGAACTAATAATGCCGTACGCAAAGCACTGCGACGCACCTTGCGACGATTCTCGGCGCTCGTTTTAATGGTTATAAGGTAGCTGATGCTAGAGTCGAGCAAATCAGTAATACCAAGATTTTCGGCGTCCGTCACTGATTCATCTTTTTTAATCTCTTCAACGATATCAGCAACAACAGCTTCAGCTTGCGCCACCTTTAAATCGTATGGCATCGGCACAATAATAGATGTGGCATTAGCGCATTGCTCAGCCTGCTCGATTAGGCGATTTGCGACCGTTACAGTGCAGCCATTAGTTATACTTTTGAGCTTAGTAGAGCGAAGACCAATTTCTACAACTTTGCCCTCCTGCTCGTTATTGTATTTAATAACATCACCAACCGAATAATAGCGATCGGAGATAATGCTAAAGCCGCGAATAATGTCTTTCAGCGCATCTTGCACGGCGAGACCAATAATTACGCCAATTAAGCCGAGTCCAGCCATGATTGACGTCACATCCACGCCGTTCACTTGCAAGACCGTCAGAATAGTCAGGATAATAAACACATAGCGAATAATGCTCAAGATAATACTAATATAAGTGCGACTGCGCCCCAGTTTCTTGCCACTTACTTTCTTTTCTCCGCGCATAACAATAGCGTGAATAATAGAATATAAGATAACGTTTGCAATAATAACTATTGCCGATTCGACGAGTTTATTACTCATCAATTCTTCCCAAAATAAGTTGAAGTTTTCCATACTTATATTGTACAAAAAACATCCCCAATTGGGGATGTTTTCGATAATAACCTTATTAGGCCTCAGCTGGAGCTTCCGTAGCTTCTTCGGCTGGAGCAGCTTCTTCCTTTGGTTGGTTTTTGCGAAGTTTATCGGCGTGCTTTGCAGTCGCGTGCTTCTCGAGTGGCATTTTAACCCATTTTGGCATTTTTACGCCTTCCTTGGTTAAGATGCGAATAACGCGAGTGCTTGGCTGTGCGCCATTAGAGAGATATTTCTCAACTTCTTTTTTGTCCAAGACGGTTGCCTTGGTGTGTGGGTTGTAGCTGCCGACCTGAGCGACGATACGACCCGAAAGAGG
>DEGE01000027.1:26864-33595 GCA_002351365.1 Candidatus Saccharibacteria bacterium UBA2834 | reverse complement strand
TCCTTGTTATTATATCTTATTTTTCAATGTTTTGCAAGAAACGCCGCGCTGGGGATATCGAAAAACCTCGCTACATCAACGAAGGAGTAATAGTGTCCTAAGGGGATGTTTTTACCGATTGATTTTTTTCTTTCCGTATTCGCTCTTCGTTTCTTCTGGGTGAGTTTTCTTGTATTGACGAATTGCCTCGGCGGCAGCTTTAACTTGAGCTTCTTGCTTACTGTGCCCCACGCCCGTTGCCTTGATATGACCATTAATCAATGCGCCGACCGTAAAGGTTTTATCGTGATCCGGCCCCTCTTCCTTAAGAACGGCATAAGTTGGGGTCGTATTGTCAATTTTTTGCGCTAACTCTTGGAGATAGGATTTTGAATCGCGCCACGACTCACTCTCCAGAATCTCATCAATCTTGATCATGGAATTCTTTAGAATGAAATCCTCTGCCGCCTTATAGCCCTGATCCAGATAAATGGCACCTATAATCGCCTCATAACAGTCCGCCATAATAACATGATGCGCGCGCATAGAACCATTCTTTTCGCCGTTACTGAGACGCACGAGCGGTCCATAGCCTAAAGCCTCGCCGGCCGCAGCATTGGCTTCGGTATTTACCAAGGCGGCTCGCCAGCTCGTCATGATGCCTTCTGGCTCCTCGTAGTTTTTAAACAAGAAGTCAGAAGATACCAATTCGAGAACCGCATCTCCGAGAAACTCAAGGCGCTCATTATGTTCAGTCTTCGTCTTGCGATGCTCGTTGACATATGACCTATGTGTTAGGGCAGTTATCAATAAATTAATATCGTGAAACTCAAAACCAAGCTTTTCTTTAGCGAAAGCTAAGTATGAATCAAATTGTTCTTTGTTCATTAATTAAATTCCCCACTACGAATTCGTTTTTTGGCGATCAACATTAATTTTTCAATGTCGGCGTATTCGATTGCGTCAAGCGCCTCGCTAAAACTAAACCAGCGAATACCGTTCATCCATTTTTCCTTAGTTGGATGCTCATTTTTGTCTAGTGACTGTACGAGATAAACCTGTGTAGTCATCAACACTAGCTTCTCCATACGGCGATACTTAAAATGAATCTTGCCCAACCAAGTTAAAACATCAACATGTTTAAGGCCCGATTCTTCGCCAATCTCGCGCACGGCGGTTTGTTTGGCGGTCTCTCCTGGCTCAATGTGCCCTTTTGGAATCGTCCAACGGTTTTTACTATCCTGAATCAAGAGAATTTCGATATCTTTTTGATCCGGCGTCATGCGAAAAACAATACCGCCAGCAGTTGGCTCACGCACAATTTCCTTGATTTCTGGTTTTTTGCGAAAAACTACTTGACGTAGCTTATCTAATTTTGGTTCTTTGTACTGCTCGGTCGGTAATGCCTCTGGTACTTTGTAACCATTGCGGCTTTTGTTCCTGGCATTTTTAGAGCGAGAAGCACGCGTCGACTTAGTCGATTTGGATTTTGATTGATTTCTCGACTTATTCGTCGTTGCTTTCCGAGACATCGCGGTCTTCTTTTGCTGCAGGCTCGGATTCTTTTGGTTCTGCATGCTGTTTCTGTTCCTCTCCCCCTATGTTGCGATAGGCAGTACCAAGCACGCCATTAATAAATTTCGATGAATTATCAGAGCCGAAGGCTTTCGCGAGCTCAACGGCCTCATTGATGGCGACCTTTGGCGGTACGCTATCTTTGCGACGTGTTAATTCAAAAAGACCGATTCGCAAAACATTGCGATCGATTGATGAGATGGTCGAGATTGGCCATTCCGGCGCAAGAGGTTGCAACTCTTCGTCGAGTGCTTCTTTCTCATCAAAAACTCCACGTGCTAAATCTTGCACAAAATTAACATCGCCCAAAGCTTTCGCATAGGGTTCTATATTCTTTGCGACAATGCCATCAATGTCGGCGGTAGTATCACCAGCCTTATTGCGGAACTCGTATTCATATAAACTTTGAAGAGCGACGATTCTTCCTAGATGACGGTTACTTGCCACGTTAATTTGCCTCCCTAATTATTTAGACTTCTTGTCTGATTTTTTGGAATCTTTTTTGCAATCCTTGCAATCGCAGTTCTTTTTGCCGCACTTTTTGCAAGTTTTAAGCTTAAGATTTGGGGTTGTCTTAGCGGTTTCAAACGCTTTGACTGGTGAATGACGATTCACGCTACGAGCAAGCTTAAGACGAAGATGGCTACGGCGTAGACCAGTCTTACGAGGGCTGCTCTGTTTTTTCGGTTCAGGCATTAAAATGCTCCTTTATTGATAGATTACTTTGGACTAGTTTACTATATTTTCGACCATTTTACAAGGGGAGATTCATGTTTGCAGTTATGGTAAAATATTGTTAATGAAAATCAAAAAGGGAAAGATGCGCGCAAGGCTTGCCATCAGTTGTGTGGTGGCTCTAATTTGCGTAGTTGGAATTGGTGTTTCTGGCTACAAAATCGTCGAGTGGCTAATAGATAGCAATAATACGAAGGAGCAATCAGAAACCATCGACGAGGCAGCAGAAGTTGTCGAAGTGGACGATAGCGAAGAGACAGAAGTCATTCCGACCAATGACGATAGTGACCTATATCATAAATATATTTCCATGAAACTACTTGATGTAGACTTTAATGAGCTTTCCGCGATTAATAGCGAAACGGCGGGGGGGATTTCGCTAAGTGGCACCGACATTAATTATCCATTCGTTCAAACCACTAACAATGATTACTACTTAAAGCACTCGTTCGACAAAAGCTACAATAGCGCCGGTTGGGTATTCGCAGACTTTCGCAATAAACTCGACGGCACCGATCGTAATATGATTCTTTACGCACACGGACGCTATGATGGCACAATGTTTGGGACTCTCCGCAATATCTTAACTTCCGGTTGGCTTAATAACCCCGAAAACTTCACCGTGCGAACCGTTACGGCTACCGAATCAGCTGCTTGGCAGGTTTTTAGCGCCTACCGTATTCCGACTACAAGCGATTACATCCAAACCGACTTCCGCGATGATGCGGATTTTATGAGCATGATCAATAAAATCAAAGGCCGGAGCGTAAAAGATTTCAACACCGACGTAACCGCATCCGATCACATTCTCACACTGTCGACTTGCTATAGTAGCACCGAGCGCGTAGTCCTACACGCAAAGTTAATTAAGCGCTCGCCGCGCTAAGCGATTTCAAATTCCGTCAAAACGGCTTTATGATCTGAAGCCAATTGGTCTAATGTTTGATATTTTTTGACATTAATTTTGTCGTTGATGAGTACATGATCGCATGCCACGTCCTTAACGAACTTTAAGTTTTGCAGGGTTTGTTTAATATTAAACTCGGCCGTTAGGTCGTGCATAAAATTCAGCTCGCGCATCGCCGGGGATTCGGCGACTACGTTTAGGTCGCCACACATAATGACCGGCCTTTTCTCGCCGCGCATTAAATCGGCAACTTCATGCATGCATTGCACATGGCGCTCGTCGCCCAAGGGATCAGTGCTCCAGAAACCGTGATAATTAACAATCACTAGGCCATTTTCGAGAGTGATTTTCTGGGCATTATAAACTTGATCGCCACCATGCTCTAAATCTGGCGACTCGGAATACGCAGTACCGCCGACAAAAATCGTTTCTTTTTCAACGATTGGCGTTTTGCTGAGTATAACGTTACCTTGTTTCATTAGGCAATTATTACCGATCTTGATTGCGAAATTCGCCGAGCGGTAATCATATTTATAATGACCGGCCGCCATCAGTTTGTCGACCGAATCAAAGGCATAATTCACAACGCCGGGCGCATCTTCGCTCCAAACCGCCTCTTGCATGCAAATCACGTCTGCTTCATTTTCGCGCACAAAACGCTCGAGTGCGCCTTTGAGGCGACCCGTCCAAACATTCAGTTGTAAAATCTTCATGCTTATTATTTTACAACGATATTTACGAGATGACTTTTTGCAACAACAATAGTTTTAATGATTTGCTTGCCGTCTGTGAAGGTCTTGACCTTTTCATCTGCTTTGGCGAGCTCTTCGAGCTTGGCATTATCCTCGACATCTTCGACTGGTACTGCTAAACGGGCACGAAGCTTGCCATTGACCTGTACGACAACCTCAACCGTGTCGGCCTTGAGATATTTAGCTTCGTATTGTGGCCAGACATCATCAGATTTAAGTGATTCGAGCATTTCGCTAGCAAGATGTGGCGCAAACGGCTTTAAGAGCTTTGCGAGAATGGCTAAATCTTCGTCGCAGGCGCCAGTTTTATATAGTTCGTTAACATATTCCATTAATGCCGCCACTGCAGTATTGAAATTAGCGCGACGAATGTCGTCGGTCACTTTTTTAATAGTTTTGTTGCGGATAACGATATTTACATCCTTCGTGGCATGTTTTTTATCGAAGCAGAGCGTCCAGCAACGATTCAAGAAACGATAAACGCCACCGATGGCCTCAGTACTCCAAGCGGCGTCCATATTGTATGGTCCGATAAATAGCTCATAAGTACGAAGTGTGTCAGCGCCATAACCCTGATTGATTACGTCAAGCGGGTCAATCACATTACCTTTCGACTTCGACATCTTCTTGCCATCTGGCGCGTTAATGTAACCGTTATATAACAACTTCTTAATTGGCTCACGGAAATCCAAGTAGCCCTCGTCGGCGAAGAATTTACACCAGAAACGAACGTATAATAAATGCGCAACTGCATGGTCGCCACCACAATAAATATCAGTTGGGGCCCAATAATTGACCTTTTTCTTATCCCAGGCGGCTTTCTTATTGTGCGGATCGGTGTAGCGCCACAGGTACCAGCTGGAACAGGCGTAGCCATCAAGCGTATCGGTCTCGCGGGTCATTTCCTCGCCGTCGATCGTAACCTTCATAAATTCTTCCGACTTTGCGAGTGCACTACGGCCAGATTCGTCCGGCTTGTAATCGTCGATTTTTGGCAACATAACAGGTAATTGATCTTCCGGAATGGCATGAGCTTTACCATTTTTGTCGTAAGCAATCGGAATTGGACAGCCCCAATAGCGCTGGCGAGAAATCAACCAGTCGCGCATGCGATAAGTAACTTTCTTGTGGCCAATACCGCGCTCTTCGAGCCAAGCAACCATCGCCTCACGCACATCTGCACTATCTTGGCCATTGAATTGCTCGGAGTTTACGATTTCGCCTTCGCCGTGGTAGCATTCCGAATCATCGGTTGAGCCGAGCGGTTTTTCGATAACTTTAATAATCGGCAAATCGAATTTCTCAGCAAACTCATGGTCGCGATCATCATGTGCTGGGACAGCCATGATTGCGCCAGTACCATAGCCACTCAAGACGTAATCGGCAACCCAAATCGGAATCTTCGCGCCATTGGCCGGATTAATCGCATAGGCACCAGTGAAGACACCGGTTTTTTCTTTGTTTTCTTGACGCTCGATTTCGCTTTTCTTAATGGCAGCTTTACAGTAAGCTTCGACCGCCTCCTTCGCATCTTTACTGACAATCTTTTTTATGATTTCACTTTCAGGTGCCAGAACCATGAAGGTAGCACCAAACAAAGTGTCTGGGCGAGTCGTGAAAACGGTGAGTTTTTCTTTATGTCCATCAATTTCAAAAACAATTTCGGCACCCTCACTGCGGCCAATCCAATTTTTCTGCATGGTCTTGATTTTTTCTGGCCAGTCGAGCGAGTCGATTTCTTCGAGCAATTCATCAGCATAGGCGGTGATTTTGAAGAACCATTGCTTCATTTTCTTCTTTTCTACTTCGTGACCACAGCGCCAGCAGCAACCGTTTTCGACTTGCTCATTCGCAAGTACGGTTTTATCTACTGGGCACCACCATTGATAACTTTCGGCCTGATAAGCTAACCCCTTCTTGAAGAGTTGAAGGAAACACCATTGAGTCCATTTATAATATTCCGGGTCGGAAGTATTAATTTCACGCGACCAATCGATTGCATAACCAAGACGCCAAGCCTGCTTGCGGAAATTATCGATATTAGTCTTGGTAACTTCTTGTGGAGCAATACCAGTCTTAATTGCATAGTTTTCGGCTGGAAGACCAAATGTGTCATAGCCAAATGGGCGGAGAACATTCACCTCGTTTTGAGCATAGAAGCGAGCTAGACAGTCCACAATCGAAAAATTACGAACATGGCCAACATGAAGCCCTGCGCCAGATGGATATGGGAACATTTCGGCGAGGAACATTTTTGGCCTGTTATCGTTGTCTTTGGCGGCAAAAGGCTGCTCTTCTTCCCAGCGCTTCTGCCATTTTTCTTCGATTTTTAATGGATCATAATGGCTCATAATTTCTATATTATATAACAGATTAGAAATGACGTAAAATGCTTACGATTGTCCAAAAATTCCATCGCATAGTGTATAATTATTAAATATGGCGAAAGAAAAAACTGCGAAGAAAACCAAAGCCATTCTAGCCAAGAAGAAAGACCTTGCGAAGGTCGCCGCAAAGAAAAGCACGGCCCGCAAGAAAAAAGCTTCATCAAAGAGCGGAATGAGCTTGTATTCAAACTTAGCTTACAAAAAACGCGTCAAGGACGATGAGCGTTCCCGCAAAAAAGCCGAGGAGTTGGCGAAACTGCCCAAAAACCCAGTTTTGCGCTTCTTTGCACGTCTGCGACCAGACCGCGTATTTAAGGCCATCTTTTCGAAGGCCGGCTTATTCTTTATCTTAAAATTTGTTGCCGCATGTATTTTGATTGGCATTATCGCGGTTGG
>DEGE01000027.1:24137-26828 GCA_002351365.1 Candidatus Saccharibacteria bacterium UBA2834 | reverse complement strand
TCGACCCTGTTGAGCTGGCGAATCGCGTACAAGACACTGTTAACGTCTACACAGACCGCAATGGCGAACTTCTCTGGGAAGATAAAGGGAACGGCGATTATCGCCTCGTTGTCGATGGTGATGAGATTTCTTCCTACATGCGTCAAGCCACTGTCGCCATTGAGGACAAGAACTTCTACAACCACATCGGCGTCGACTTTGCCGCAATCGGTCGCGCCGCTTATGTCACTTTGATTAAGCACGGCGCAGTTCAGGGTGGTTCTACTTTAACGCAGCAGTTGATTAAGCAAGTTTATTTCTCCGATGAAGCCCAGGATCGCACGATGAGTGGCTTACCGCGCAAAATCAAGGAAATGATTCTCGCCATCGAAGTCGAAAAAATGTACGACAAAGAGCAAATTATTACGCTTTACCTCAACCAATCACCTTACGGCGGTCGTCGCAATGGTGTAGAGAGTGCTGCGCGCACCTATTTCGGTAAGAGCGCAAATGATCTCGACCTAGCAGAGTCCGCACTGCTAGCCGCTATTCCTAATAACCGNNAGTATTAAACCCATATAATACCGCCGGCAACGAAGCGTTGATTTCACGCCAACATAAAGTACTCAATTCGATGGCTGAAATGGGCTACATTACCCAGGAAGAGGCCGACGCCGCCATGGCAATTGATATCATGGATCGCGTGCTACCAGAAGCAGATCAATACGAAGGCATGAAGGCGCCTTGGTTTGTGCTCGAAGTCAAAGCTCAGCTTGAGGCTAAATTCGGCATTAAGACCATGCGTGAAGGCGGTTTTACAATTAAGACCACTCTCGATTTGCGCGCACAAAATATCGCCGAGGCCGCTGTCGCCGAAGGCGCAAAATGGTTCTACACGGTTAACTCCGACAACGCTACTTTGGTTTCAGTAGATGTCGAGACTGGACAAGTTATGGCAATGGTCGGTAGCGTCGACTGGAATCGTGAAGGCTATGGCCAAGTCAATGCCGCAACATCTCTACTTGAACCAGCGTCATCGATTAAGCCGATTCTCGACTATACTCCACTCTTTACCGAACGTAGCGGCGTCAATTATGGCCCTGGGTCCATTCTAGTCGATGAAAATATTGACGCGATTTATTGTAAGGGCACGACCGGTAAATGTCGTATTCGCAACGCTTCGGGTCGCAATTATGGCCGCATCACGATTCGCCAAGCCCTTGCCGGTTCATTGAACATTCCGGCCGTAAAAGCACTCTACATTAACGGTATCGATAACAGTCTCGAGGTTGCTCACGCCCTTGGCGATAAATCCTACTGTGCTAATGGCGAGTTTGCCGGCCTATCAATGGCAATCGGTGGTGGTTGCTCCGTACGTCCAGTCGAGCACGCCAACGCTTACGCCTCTTTGGCGCGTGGCGGCGTCTACAAAGACATTTCCTATTGGCTCGAAATTAAAAACTCGAGCGGTGACGTAATTGACTCTTGGCAGGATTCCGAAGGAACTCGCGCCGTTGACCCACAAGTAGCCTACATGACTATGAGTATGTTAACTGACGCCGATAGCCGCCGTTTCGTATTCGGTAACCTATCAAAGCAGCCAGGCTTCTATAGTAATTATGTGAAGTTTGGCGCCAAGACTGGTACCACAGAAAACGGTAACGGCAAGGCAAAAGACTCCTGGATTATGACCGTTTCGCCAGTACTCGCCACCGCGATTTGGACTGGTAACCATGACGGTAGACCACTCTCGGGCGATAGCCACACAGTCTGTTTCAAGATTAGTGCTGCCTACATCGAAGCAGTCCACCAGCAAGTCTATGAAGCAGATGGCAAATGGCACTCTGGCATGGACTTCGAAAAGCCAGCCGGCATTCAAACTTTGACCGTAAACGGCAAGACCGATGTTTGGCCAAGCTGGTACAACAAGAGCAAATCTGGCACCAAGACCGAAACGATGGTATTCGACTCCGTCAGTAAGAAGTTAGCCACCGATTGTACGCCACAAGAGACTCGCGTCGAAGTTAGCGTAACGAAGATTATCGATCCGATGACCAACAATGAGACCATCTATGCCGGCGATTACAATGCCGACGAGACGGATGACGTACATTTATGCGAAGACGCTAAGCCGAGCATAAGTATCGAATCGTCGGGAAGCTCATATAAATTTACCGCAACTGCTGGTAGATATGGACTATCAACCTACGAATTATATGTCAATGGCGCACTAAAGCGTAGCGGCGCACTTGACTCAACAGCCCGCAATCCATCTATTCCGGACTATGAACCCGAGGAGGACGAAGAAGTTACCAGTATAACTATCCGCGTCAAAGACCTCGCCGGCTACACGGCAAGCGATTCTCGCTAAAAAAATAAATCCCCCGTCTGGGGGATTTTTGATGTCTTATTTTTCGTGGTGCTTCTGGCTCTTATTTGCGTTGCGGCCACGAGGCTGCTTTGGTTTGCGTTGTTTGCCCTGCTTCTGTTCTTTTGGTGCGAGTTTTGCGAACATCATGCGACCGGCCGCCGTCTGCAAGTAGCGTTCGAAGACAATATCGACATAGAGATTCTTGCCAGCAAAACGCTCGGCGTCATCAATGACCACCATCGTGCCGTCCGGAAGATATGCTACACCCTGTTTTGGATTTGACCCCGCACTAATAATCTTCACGTTCAGCTTATCGCCAGGAAGATATTCGCTACGCAAGC
>DEGE01000027.1:21063-24074 GCA_002351365.1 Candidatus Saccharibacteria bacterium UBA2834 | reverse complement strand
ATTATGCCATTATTATCTTTTGCGAGCTCAATCAGGCGCTCATCAACCTTACTGCGCTGCGTGCTATCTTGATATATTTTTACGTCTGCAAGTTCAACCCGTTCAAGCTCATTAATAACGTCGAGCCCATAACGTGCTCGCGCGCGCTTTTCAGAGTCACTGCCGTCCGCCAACAGTTGCAATTCTCGCACAACTGAACGGGGAATTAATACCTCGTCGCCAAGAAAGCCAGCTTTTGCAACCGACAGAATTCGCCCATCCATCAAAATAGACGTATCGACAAAAACTTTACGGCGCGGATTACGACCGGATCGGCCATTTTTCCCCGTAAAAGTCTTGATGGCGACAGCACTCGTTTCGGCAAAAATCGCCAACAAAATAATAATAGAAAATAAGTCCATACCTATATTATATCATACTTTTGCTTATTTTTCAATACGTAAGCGTTTTTGACACAAAAAATACCCCAGTGCGGGGTATTTTTGCTTATTCGCCAGATTCCGCTTCCGCGATAGCTTCCTTTAGGACTTTGATGCTATTTTGGAATTTCTCTTGTTCGACGTCGGATATCCGCAAACCAATACGACGGATTATGCCATCGGCGCCTACGACCGCTGGAAAACCGTTGTAGGTGCCACTAAATTCATCATAGTTACTCACTGGCAAAATACGACGCTCGTCATTCATAATACAGTTCGTAATTGAAGCTAGACAGCTACCAATACCGTAATAGGTTGCACCTTTCTTTTCGATAATCGTGTAGGCCTCTTTGCGGGCATAATCTTCAATCTCGCTTAACTCCTGAGCGCCAATTAGATCCGTAATTGGCTGACCACCAGCATTAGCACAGCTCCAGAGGGCAAACTCACTGTCGCCATGCTCGCCAACTTGATAGGCGTGAACGTTCTTTGGGTTGATGCGGAGGCGTTGTGAAACGCGATAGCGCAAACGCGAAGAGTCGAGAACCGTACCAGAACCAATTACATGTTCTTTTGGCAGGCCGGAATAGCGCCAAACAAGATAAGTCATGACATCCATTGGATTACTAGCAACAAGGAAAATACCATGGAAACCGCTAGCCATAATTTGACCAATCATATCTTTAAAAATGGCGGCATTCTTCTTTAAGAGATCCATGCGAGATTCGCCCGGTTTTTGCGGAACGCCAGCCGTAATTACAATTAGGTCACAATCTGCAGCGTCGGCATAGCTACCGTCGGTAATTTTTAGATAACTTGGCGAGACTGTGAGCGCGTCACGCAAATCAATCGCTTCGCCCTCTGCGTCTGCGGTATTAATATCTACTAATACTAATTCATTTACTGCGGTGCGTTGATGAACGAGCGCGTAAGCATAGCTCATGCCAACGTTTCCAGTTCCAACGACCATCACTTTGTTTGCCATATTGTTATGATGCCCTTTTTAGACTTTATTCTGTTCTAATTTTAGCATAAACAGAATAAAAACTCTATTTCAGAATCCAGGATGCTACGCCATATGGTTGCACTACATTCCTTAATTCTAATAGCATTATTTGATGATTAAATTCTGCCGCCGAGATTTGATATTTTTGCATGATCTCCTCACCAGAGCTAACCCCATCGCGCAACGCCGCCACAATATTCTTTGCGCTTTCTGCCATATCGGATATCACAAGGTCATAGCGACCTTCTTTGTTTGCCTTAACGCCAAGAAAATCAACTATAAAGTCGTCAATGTTAATTAGCGGAATAGCGCCGTCAAAGATTAGGCGATTACAGCCAACCGACATCGGCCGCGTAATATCACCTGGCACCGCATAGACATCCTTATTTTGCTCGAGCGCATCACTCGCGGTTTGGTGCGTACCGGACTTTCTGGCCGCCTCAACAATAATTAGCACATCAGACAAGCCGGCCACAATCCGATTCCGGCGCAAGAAGTGTCAGTTATGAGTCTCCGTGCCGGGCGGAAACTCCGATATGATTGCGCCCCGCTCCACGATACGCTTAGCTAGCCCAAGATTAGAACGAGGGTAAATTTTATCAATTGGCGTGCCGAGTACCGCCACGGTTGCGCCGCCCGCATCCAGACAACCACGATGCGCACAGGCATCAATACCATAGGCCAAGCCACTTACTACTATGACGCCACGGCGAGCTAGCTCATACGCAAGTTTATAGGCGATATTTTCGCCATAAGGCGTACAATGTCGCGCACCGACGATGCTAACTACTTTCTTATCGCCACGCTCTGGCAAAGCGCCAATTTGTCATAATTCAGTTGCAGGCTCAGGGATTTGCTGAAGTGGTTGCAAAAAATTATGATTGAGATTGCATTTTTCGTATTGCATACCCCAATCATAATGTTTTCGCAGGCAATTTAAAGCGTAAGTGTAATATTATTCATCACGACGCATTGGCGGGAACGGTACACCCTCACGCGCGGACACACCTTCGAAGAACCAGAAGTTGCGTTCGGAATTACCCCAACCACATGTTGGTGGCATGCCATATTCAAGCATCTCAACGAAATCTTTGTCGAGCATTTGCGCTTCACTATCGCCGGCGTCACGCATCGCCTGCTGTTCTTTGAAACGAGCAAGTTGATCGAGCGGATCATTAAGCTCGGAATAGCCGTTTCCAAGCTCGGAGCCGAGAATGACAGGATGGAAACGCTCGGTAACGCGTGGATCTGTGGCATGCTTTTTTGCAAGCGGAGATAGTTCCACTGGTTCGTGAATCAACCAGAATGGACCAGCGGAATCTTTGCGGATAATCTTCCATAGATAATCTAATAGACGACCCGCTCCGGCAGCTTCATCAAATTTAACTTTATGCTCGCGGAGGATGTTTTTGACTTTTTCAAGATCGGGATTAAAGACGTCGACATCAAATTTTTCTTTCAGAATGTCCGCATAACTAATGCGTGGCCATTCACAGTCAAGGTCAACTTTCATGCCGTCGCGCTCGAATTGCAAAGTGCCCCAAGTTTCTTTACAGACATATTTAATCATCTCTTCGTAAAGCTTC
>DEGE01000027.1:15689-21057 GCA_002351365.1 Candidatus Saccharibacteria bacterium UBA2834 | reverse complement strand
CGTAATCTTGATAGGCAGCATATGATTCCATCGCCATATGCTCCGGCAAATGCTCATCGTCCATACCTTCGTTACGGAAACGCGGGCCAATATCATAGACGCGCTCGTAGCCGCCACCAATTAAGCGTTTGAGTGGGAGCTCTTGCGAAATGCGTAGGTAAAAGTCTTGATCGAGTGCGTCCATGTGGGTAACAAATGGGTTCGCGTCAGCGCCACCCGTCGTGACTTCCAAAACCGGAGTATTAATTTCAACGAAACCGTGGTTATTTAAGAATTCACGCGTTGCAGTCCAGAATTTTGCACGGCGCACGAAACGTTCGCGAACTTCTGGATTGACCGCCATATCAACGTAACGGCGACGTAAGCGTTCCTCTTTATTCGTAAAGCCATCGCGACCCGGAAGCGGACGCAATGCTTTTGTAAGGATGCGCGGCATATCACAAAAAACCGAAATCTCTTCCGTTTTGGTTTTGCCAACCTTACCGGAAGCCTCAAGAAAATCACCAGTATCAAGTTTTTTCGTAAACTTAGCGGCGGCGTCTTTTAGAAAAATTTGAATTGAGCCAGAGTCGTCAGAAACAACCACAAAAGCTAGCTTGCCAAAGCTTCGTATGCTCGCAATTCGGCCGGCAACACAAACTTCCTTGTCGGCATACTTATCATAACTCTTAAGAATATCTCCGATTTTTACATTACGGTTGGAATGTGCTGGATACGGATCAATACCCTCCGCTCGGAGTTCATTTAGTTTGCGAATTCTTTCATCGCGAAAATCTTTAAGAGTTGCCATAACTTATATCATAACATCTTTTTGCTGCCACGTCGAGGTAAGAAAAACTGGACCAGTTGGGGTCCAGTTTTTTGAAATCTTTACCAGGAGGAGCCGCCTCCGCCGCCGCCTCCGCCGCCGGACGAACCGCCACCGGATGAGCCGCCGCCGGACGAACCGCCACCGGATGAGCCGCCGCCACTACTGCTTGACGGCGAAGAAGTCATATAGCTGGTCGCCGTCGACATCGTGCGATTGATTGAGCGCGTAAAGTCAGAGCAAGAGAACATGCGGTGATCGTATCCGGTGTACCATTCTGGCGCAGCTTCAGCGAGACTCTCAAACTTTTTCATGTATTTATTTGATATACCGAGTGCATACATATACGGCAATATGTCGTAGAAATAATGCGGATTTTCGTTACCGATCATTTCGATTTGGTCTTTCTCGGCAGTTTCAAGGAAGCGTCGGAAGCCATTAACTTTGGCATACATCTCGGCGCCATAGGCCGTACGTTTCGGCATATAATGACGACAAATCAGAATCCCGACCGTGCAAACTAGGCCGAATATGGCCGAAAAGGCGTAAATCTGTTCTTCTAGAAAGATTGCCAACATATTTGAATCGCCAAATATTGCCAACATTGGCAAAATCAAGAAACAGCCCCAGACTATTCGGAATACTACAGGAACATCATCCATGAAGAGTACTGACACGAACGGCATTATGAATAAACTAGAGAAGAACATGATGATAACTATGTCGGAGTCCCCCTGCATAAATAGCGGGATCGATAAAATCGAGACGAAAGTAATAACACAGAGCGCTGAAGCAATCAAACTCGCCCAACGAGTATTGTGCATAATCTTTTTTATGTTGCTCTTTTTATTGACGCGTCGTTCGATTTTATTGATAGTTGTGTAGAACTTATTGCGTAGCTTTTTCGGATCAACTACGCCCAGCGGGGTTTCACTCTTGCCATGTACGGCATCCACCATCGCCTGCGTCGGCACGTTGCCGCTGCGGATTGTAGCGATAATTTCCTGCCAATCCTCTTCGCGTAATTCAGCATTCCTAAAGAGGCCGTTCATGAAATCAGCTTCATTCTCATCGTTTCCATCGTATTCTTTTAATTTAGCGATTTGATAGTTCTTGCCGTCTGCGTCTTCGATGATGCCGATATATCCTTTATTTGCGAGATAAATTAATAACGAGATTATTCCGCTGCTATCAGCTTTTCCGTTGTAATAAAAACTTGCATCAAGACTATTCATGCCATCTGGCGGGTAAAACTGGACAGCTTCTGGTAGCTTATTCGTATCGCGTCCGACTAAATACCAAAGAACAAAAGCAATGATTAAACATATCGCCGGAACAATAAAAGTTAGATAGGCGATTGGACTGGTTTTAAAGCCGGCGCCAACAAAGTATCCCTCTGGCAATTCAAGCCTAACCGAAAGCCCTTCATGTTCGCCAAGGATGCCATGATAACTACCGCTGATATCATTGCCGTTTACCTCAAATAGAACATCATCGCTGTTCGTTGAGCCGCTCTTGCCGACAGAAAAGCCAAGCTTGCCGGCATCAAAAGACTTTGGCATATGTATATCAAATTTTACATTGCCAATTACCGTATCCCAATCTGTGCCGATTAGATTTAGATAAAGCTCATCCACGTTTTTTAGCGGATCTTTGCCCATGTTGTAAGTGTAGGTAATAACGTATTCTTGCTGACCCGACACCGTATGACTTGCGCTGCCTATTTTAATATTAAAGTAACCGTCGCTACGCGAAGTGGTATACGGAGCACCACTAACGTTTTCTTCAGTTACCCGTGCGCGATAGTCGTCTGTCGTGCCGTTATTGCGCTTAAGCGTGCCAGAGAGTGGGATTTTACGAATGATACCATGCTTGCTGGCGGTAGGGTCAAAATATGCCGTAATATGCTCACGAATCGTAAAAGTACGATCCTCATTAACTATTACGTCAATATCATATCCATCAATTACGTAATCTTCTGACGAGTAGCGCGGGTCATTGCTTGGCGTAAAATCAGCCCCCTCCAGACTATCGAGTATGTAGACTGTGACAACATAATAATCAATGGAGCCAATCGAGTAGCCACTGCGCTCGAGATACGAATCATCGGACATCATCGCAAAACTCGATGTGCCCGCATCGGCAGTCTTCGTAGAATAACTGGTAGCAACCGTACTGCCATAAGCCGTGTAATATTTTACGAAGATTTTATAGTAAACCGGATCCGTAGCACTATTGGTCATTTCGCCGATTAAACCGAATGACTCCGTAGTCGTCGCAGAATAATCTACAAATCTAATATCCTTGAATAATAATGAGCCGACCTCAAAAGAATAGCTTGCATTTGAAACATAAAAGGTCTGCTCAAAAGTGTTCTCTTGCGAGCCAACGGCGGCGAAAGAACTTAACGGTGCGAACAATGTCGCGACTGCCGACAAGACGAGAATCGCCAAACGTAGAAACGTATTTTTTCCACCCCTGCGAGTCATTAGAACTTTACCTTTACGTTTTCTTTCTGAGAATCACTAATTTTGAACATTTCGAGCTTTTCGAAGCCAAACATGCCAGCTACGATATTCGAAGGAAAAACTTGAGTCTTATTATTCATTTCTTTGACGGCACCATTATAAAACTTGCGCGCATTTGCAATATCATTCTCGATGCTAGACAATTGAGAATTCAAATCGAGGAAGTTCTCATTCGAACGAAGTTCTGGATAGGCCTCAGCGATTGCTAATAAATGTGACAAGTCTTGAGTAAGCTGATTGTTGGCCGAAATCTTTTCTTCTTGTGACATCCGGTTATATGAACTTTTGCGTAAGTTTACAATTTCGGAAAAAGTTTCCACTTCATGTTTAGCGTAGGCCTTTACGACCTCGACGAGATTTGGTACTAAATCCCAACGCTTCTTTAGATATACGTCCATTGTTGCGAAAGCTTCATCTACCTGATTTCGTAAGCG
This sequence comes from Candidatus Saccharibacteria bacterium UBA2834, assembly GCA_002351365.1. Classification (GTDB taxonomy): domain Bacteria; phylum Patescibacteriota; class Saccharimonadia; order Saccharimonadales; family Saccharimonadaceae; genus UBA2834. The sequence continues at coordinate 17,287 of DEGE01000027.1, read as the reverse complement.
CACCAATGCATTATAGGTCGAAATAACTCCGACGAGTATTAAGAAAACTACTACGACAATAATCGTCACAATAATACCAGCTGGCATTTGATCTATCTCCCAATATTCTTATGTTAATTTTATTATATATCAAAAATGCACCCATAATGAGTGCATTTTTTTGACCGTCCGACGCTAATCTTTGCCGTCGAGGAAAGCACCAGATTGGCGCGACCAGAGCTTATGATATGCGCCATGTTTTTCGAGTAATTCATGGTGCGTACCCTGCTCGATGATTTTGCCATTTTCAAGCACTACGATACGATCGAGGCTGGCAATCGTAGAAAGACGATGCGCGACCACGATGCTTGTGCGGCCCTTCATTAGCCTGATTAAGGCGTCCTGAATTAGCGCCTCGGATTCAGAGTCAAGCGCTGAAGTGGCTTCATCGAGTACTAAGACTGGAGCATCCTTAAGGATGGCGCGCGCGATAGCAACGCGTTGGCGCTGACCGCCGGACAGCTTAATACCACGTTCGCCCACTAGAGTCTCATAACCATCCGGTAAATCTCGAATAAACTCATCGGCGTTTGCTAATTTTGCGGCTCGTATGATCTCATCGCGCGACGCATCGGGCTTTGAATAAGCGATGTTTTCGGCAATACTGCGATGAAACAGTGCGGTCTCTTGTGGCACGTAGGCGATTGCTTCGCGCAAAGAAACTTGCTGGACTTCATGAATATTCTGCCCATCTATCAGAATTTCGCCATCTTGAACATCAGCGAAACGCAACAATAACTTTGTGAGGGTTGTTTTACCCGAGCCGGACACACCAACAAGCCCGATGCGTTCCCCTGCTTTTACGCTAAGTGAGAAATCTTCAAAGATCGACTCGCGCGCATCTTGATGCTTGAAGGTAATATTCTTAAAGTCAATTTTGCCCTTCTTCACCTTGAGTGGCTGAGCGTTTTCGATATCAACTACCGCATCCTTGGTGTCGAGAATCTTGGTCATTTCATAAGCATCACCGAATACGCGGTTTACGTGTTTGAAGATGTTATTGATGTTCCATAATTCACCCATGATGCTCATCGAATAGTTGACGATTAAAATGAGCGTCGCAACACTAAGCCCGAATACCGGCACGCCAGCCATCATGAAAACAACTATGATGGCGATGATGCCAATATTAACGAAGTTAAACGCTAAGTCGCGTTTCATCGTAGCATTCATCTGCGCGATGCCGGCATTGTAGCTGGCGCGATTGAAGTTTGCATAACGATGACGCTCGTGCGATTCACGGCCGTATGATTTGACGGATAAAATATTAGACACCGAATCGGCCAACTGGCCAGTCTGACGGTTCTCCGCCTCGGCACGCTCTTTACTGAGGTGCGAAATTTTCTTGAAGCTTAACCCCGAACACAAAATGTAAATCGCGACGAATATTGTTAATCCGAGTGCAAAGAGAGGCGCGCGTGGTGCGAGAACTATCATGATAAACGCAAACATCGAAATAATGTAGATGATGTCGAAAATTAGCAAATCGAATAGTCGCTCAAAGGCTCCAATAAACTTATTGGTCTGCGAAACTAATGAGCCAGAGAAACGGTCGCTAT
>DEGE01000027.1:0-15663 GCA_002351365.1 Candidatus Saccharibacteria bacterium UBA2834 | reverse complement strand
TATTAAAGCAAAGCGTCCCCAAATCATAGAGTACCTTGAGTTCATACTTCCAACACCAATAGACTCGAAGCCAGCCCAGGATGGCGCTACCGCCCAAATATAGGCCGATCAATAACAGCCCCTGCGGTAAGAGCGTTGAGATGACTTGATCGTCTGGGATGCCAGCCGAAATCGCATCTATCATGTTTGCAAATATTAATGGAATGAGCGTTGTGCGAATTAGGACAACAATTGGCGTTGATAGAATTGTGCCAATTGCTAGCCATTTGTACTTTTTTGAACTTTGCCAATAGTAGTACAGCGTGCGCTTCGCAACCGACGAACGCTGCTTGCTATTTTGTGATTTTGTCATTTTTAAATTATATTCCTTTTATGCTTTTTAGTTTATTGGCGCATAAAAATACGCCTTCTTTCTTAATGGTTGAAGGCGTATTAGTTTTCGAATTATTGAATGGTTGCAATTTTGAATACTTTACCGTTAGGTAGAGTGACTTCGTCTCCGACTTTTTTACCAAAAATCGCAAGACCAATCGGTGATTCGTTACTAATTTTGCCTTCTAGTGGGTTGGCCTCAACGGCGCCAACCAATGTATAGGTGCTAGTTTTGCCGTTCGATTCGAGCGAAACGACGCTGCCCATATCTACCTTAGACTTTTTGCCGCCCTTAATTACTTTGGCGTGAAGCAAAATGTCTTCAATTTCCTGAATACGGCCCTCGACGACTTTTTGTTCGCCGCGTGCAGCCGTATAGTCCTCGTTTTCGCTAAGGTCGCCATAAGAACGTGCTGTCGCAATTTTTTCGGCGATTTCTGGGCGACGAGCCTTGAGCTCTTCGAGTTCTTTTTCGAGGTCTTTCTTACCTTCTGCTGTAATACTAACTGTTTTAACCATAATGAATTATCCCTCCTAGTATTTCCGGGGGAAATGGAATTAATTTTTATAAATATCTAGACTAGTTTAGTTTTAAATTCTTCTAATGTCAATAGTTCAATATCGCCAGTTTGACGATTTTTTAGCTCAATTTTAGATTCGGCTAAAGTTTTATCGCTAATTACCACGCGGTAAGGAATCCCCATCAAGTCTGCATCAGCAAATTTTTCGCCATTACGTGCGCCTTTTCGGTCATCCCATAAAATCAATTCAGGGGCCTGTTCGGTGAGTTCGGCACAGATTTTTTCGGCCGCTTCGCCAATGCCAACTAAGTAATATTTGTAAGGAGCAATTTCTTCTGGCCAGACAAGACCATTTTCGTCTGATAGCTTCTCTGCGATTACGCCCATCACACGGCTCGGACCAATACCATAGCTGCCCATAAAGACTTTTTTACGTTCGCCATTTTCGTCGTTAAACGTCAGATCGAGGCCATCCGAGAAGCGATAACCAAGCGTAAAGATGTTGCCAACTTCGGCAGCCTTGCACTTTTCGAGTTTTGATTTATCGAGGCCAAGATCTTTAATAGTTTCATCATTATAGACTTCGTCATTAATGGCGATACCCTTTTCTCGGTCCAAATAGACAATATCCTCGCCTACTTCGCAAAGAGTTTGGAACTCGTCACTAAACTTGCTAAAAGCGCCGCCGCTAGCAAAAGTACGGAAAGTATCATTACCAATGCCAAGACGGTTGAAGATTTTCTTGTAAGTGTCTGCACATTTTTCATAGAATTCATCATGTTCGGCGCGGTCTTTCGAGAAGCTATACAAATCCTTCATCATAAATTCGCGCGTACGCATAATGCCAGATTTTGCGCGCAACTCGTTGCGGAATTTCGTTTGGAATTGATAAGCGTAAACAGGTAGGTCTTTGTAGCTCGAAATATAGCTCTTCATCAAGCGCGTAATCGGCTCTTCGTGAGTAGGCGCTAGGCCAACTTCTCCACCGGCATTAAGCTTAGTCTTGAACCAGACATCCATAACGTCGTCGCTCCAGCGGTCGGTCGCCTCCCAAACTTCTTTATTTTGTAGAGCTGTCATCTGTAATTCCTGAGAACCAATCGCATTGAGCTCTTCGCGGATAATCTGCATGATATTATCTAGGACGCGTTTTCCGAGCGGCAAAAAGTCATAAACTCCCGCCATTTCTTTATAGACATAGCCAGCGCGAATTAACAACTTCGCACTATTACTTACTTCGTCATTTGGCGTAGTTTTCGTTGTTTTAGTAAACAATTGACTTCTTTTCATATTTATATTCTAACACAAGATAGGCAACTTCGTTACCCTCTTGTATACTCCGTTTAAAATTGATGATTGATTATTGTGGATTACGTTCATCATATTCGTCCATGGACGAAATCAGAACTTCGCGCGCTTTATTACCCCCAGGGGGCGGCGAAACAATTCCCATATCTTCGAGATCATCAATGATTGAGGCTGCACGACCAAAACCAATATGCATTTTACGCTGCAACAACGTAGTCGATATTTTTTGATACTGGACGGCTATCTCGGCCGCCTGACGATGGTCGTCATTAGAACCGCTACCTGCGCCGCCATCAAAACCGCCCATTGATGCACCTGCGCCAGAAACTTGTACTTGCTGAGTGAGAATCTCCTTAACATATTGTGGCTCACCCTGCGAGCGCAAGAACTTAACGACTTTTTCTATCTCGCCATTACTGACAAAGGCGCTCTGTGCGCGGCGTGGTGCCGGCATTTTGCGAGTCATATATAGAAGGTCACCATTACCGATAAGCTTTTCGGCGCCAGGTCGGTCTAATGCGACACGTGATTGTGTTTGTTCGACAACCTTCATGACGATGCGGCTCGGGATGTTCGCCTTGATTGCCGTCGTAATAATATCCGCTTTTGGATACTGGGTGGCAATAACAAGGATAATACCGGCGGCACGAGCCTTCGCGGCAAGGCGCGCAAGCATCGTTTCGATTTCGCGACCGCCCGGCTTGGCCTTAATAAAGTCCTGCAACTCATCGAAAGCGATAATAATGTATGGGAACTTTTGGGGTTTATTGGTTTCGCCCTCGCTATTCTCGCTCGAATCGTTCGAAGGCGATGCATTTTGCTCGGCGGCTAATTTCGAATTATAGTCGGCAATATTCTGCACACCATAATCACGCATCTCCTTCAGGCGATACTCCATTTGGTCGATTGCCCATTTCAATACACTCAGTGTACTCTTTACGTCTTCAACTACTGGCGTCAAGAGATGTGGAATATCATCATAAAGACCAAACTCCAAATGCTTTGGGTCGATCAAGATGAGGCGTAAGTCGGCCGGCGAGTTGTGATACATTAGCGAAATAAGCATCGAGTGGATCGTGACGGACTTACCAGAACCAGTCGTACCAGCAACCAGCAAGTGTGGCATATCAGCCAAATCAAGCACTACGGTATTGCCATCGTTGTCGCGACCAAGCGCAAAGGCCATCTGTTTATTGGCAGCAAGATTACGCCAATTGCTAGTGGTCATGATTTCGCGTAAGCCAACCGTGGCAGCCTTAATGTTTGGCACTTCTACGCCAATAATGCGACGCTCGTTCGGCACCGGTGCAATACGCACCACACCACTGCCGCCAACACCGAGCGCGCTAGTCAGTTCTTCACTCATAGAAGTAATGCGCGAGATTTTTACGCCAGCTGGTGGCGTGACGCGATATTGCGTAACGCTCGGGCCAACAATTGCATCACCTACGGTTACATCAATGCCAAACTCGCCAAAGGTCTCACGAATAATCTCGGCAACTTTTTGTGGATCGCCCGGATCAGCCTTATTGGTATGACGCGCTAACAAATCGATAGATGGCATTTTCCAATCTTGTGTATTTACAACCGTCAGCGCTTGACTCTCATCTTCTTTAGCTTCTTCGGCCTTGTTAGTCACCTTGGTTAATAGACCGTGCTTTTTATCTTCTTTTTCAGCGTCTTCGGCATGATTGACAACATTAACTTTGCCAGGGCGAGCTTCCGCCTCGTCATCGGACAGTAAGTCTTTTTTGGCGCTACGACGCATAACTTTAGCATTGTCGACGTCTTCATCGTTCTTGCTTGTTTTGAAGATGGCGCCAATACGACGGAATAATGCGGCCGGGGTCTCGGCATACATAAATAGGGCCGTAATTAAAATCAGAATTACATAGACGAAATAAGCAATCCCGCCGGCAACCATCTTGAGCATGAAGTTATTTAGGAATGTGCCAACAAAGCCGCCGTGCGCTTCAGTCAAACCATGAGAGCTGATGCCAAATATGCCCGAAAACCAAAGAATCATTAAGAATGACGCAATCCAGACACTAGGATCGAGACGATTATCATCGGCGCGAAAAATCATCACAGCGAGATAAATTAGAATAAATGGCAATAAGAAGGTAGTATACCCGATAGTTTTAAGCAAAAAATCTTGCGCAACATTCAAAGCTACGCCGCCCTGCCCAAACCAGGCCGCAACAAGAATGACTGAAATAGCAATCATCAGAACAGCACCAATTTGATGCCAAAAACCGCCCGGTAATTCCCGGCGTTGGATTTCTTGTGCTTTTTTCTTTCTGCCACGTTTTTTAGCCATACCTATATAATAGCATAAAAAATAGGGATAATGCTTGCGCCTTATCCCTGATTTTTAATTGTTACTTTGACCAGTATTTATATATGTCATTTAGCGAATCAATTGCGTCTTCGACTTCGGTGGTTGGCGTCTTCGAATAGAAGCTTACCAATAACGAGACCACCGCCATGAGAGTGGCGACAGAAGCAATGCCGATTGCGACAAAGCGCATGATGCTCAAATATTTAGTTTCGCCCTTTGCGATTTTTGCACTAACAAAGAACATAGCTGCCGACGCGAGCGCAAGAATTAAGTTGGCAACAAAGCTACTGCCCCAGAGTTCGCCTTGGCTGACCGCAAACTTGCTGCGACCGAGCGATAACAGCGAGTAGATCAATACCGCTACCATATCAACACAGAAAATGATAACAAATACGCCAAAGACTTTCGCCACGCAGCTCCAAGCTTTCTTCATTGCCTCAACGTCGGTAATTTTACGCACGGTCATCAAACCGATAATGGCGCAAGCCAACGCCAATAATGCCACTACGAGCATTGAGCTGGTTTGGCCAAGGTTCGAGCCAAGAAAACTGCCCAAAAATGGAATATTGAAGCTCCACTTCCCCTTCGTGAAGGTTGAGATTGCGGCAATAATCGTCGCAAAACCAAAGAAGCTTGCAAATGCCGTCGCAAAGGCATTAATGCCAGCTATTTTATGGTTATCGATTTTAATTTTCGGCATTTTAACTGAGTCTACTACTGCATGCGATTCCGCCTTATGAGCCGGATGCGCAGCATGAGCTGCAGTTTGTTCTGTTGCCATTTTTACACTCCTTAGATTGTTTAATATAACTAAATTATATAACAAAAAGCGCCCGTGAGTCATAGCAAAACACGAGCGCTTTTACCAGGGATAGACTATTTGTCCTGCTCTACCCGCTTCATCGAGAGGCTGAGACGACCCTTATCGTCGATTGCGTCAAGGCGAACCTTCACCTCATCGCCGACATTAAGAACATCCGTGACTTTGTCGAGATGCTTGTCGGAGATTTGTGAAATGTGAAGCATACCATCAATGCCCGGCAAAATATTTACAAATGCGCCGAAATCCTTAATGGAGACGACTTTACCTTTGTAGATTTTGCCAACTTCCGGCTCCTCAACGAGGCTCTTGACCCATTCGAGCGCTTTGTCGATTGCTTCAGTATTAACAGCAGAAATCGTAATAAGACCATCTTCGGAAATATTGATTTCCGCACCAGTTTCGGCAGTAATCTTGTTGATGGTTTCGCCGCCCTTACCAATGACGGTACCGATTTTATCTGGGTTAATCTTGAGTTTTTCAATGCGTGGAGCATATGGACTGAGATGATCGCGTGGGCCAGGGAGAACGCTAAGCATGTGCTTCATGATAAACATGCGGCCGTCGTGAGCTTTTTTGATAGCCTCAGAAAGAACACTAACTGGAAGACCATGAACCTTCATATCCATCTGTAAAGCGGTAATACCTTCGGTAGTACCAGTAACCTTGAAGTCCATATCACCAGCGAAGTCCTCGGCATCCATAAGGTCCGTCAAAACGTATGGCTTGTCGCCATCCATCATAAGACCCATGGCAACACCAGCAACTGGGCGTTTCAAAGGCACGCCAGCATCCATAAGGGCGAGACAAGAGCTACAGGTTGCAGCCATTGAGGTTGAACCATTTTGAGACATGATCTCGGTAACGCTACGAATAGCATACGGAAAATCTTCTTCGCTTGGAAGAACTGGCATCAAAGCGCGTTCGGCAAGATAACCGTGCCCAATTTCGCGACGACCCGGGCTGCCAATGCGGCCAACTTCGCCAACTGTATAGCTTGGCGCGTTGTAGTGGTGCATATAGCGGCGGACGCCATCGGTAACTTCCATCGTGTCAACGAGCTGACCGTAGCTTAGCGGAGCCAAAGTCACAATATTCATAGCCTGAGTCACGCCGCGCGTAAAGAGACTGGAACCATGGCAGCGTGGCAAAATGCCGACCTGCGAGCTGAGCGGGCGAACCTCGTCGAGCTTGCGTCCGTCTGGACGAATGCCATCTTCGATAATATGCTTGCGAACGTCCTTTTTAACAACGAGCTCGAATGCTTCGCTATAGTCGGAACGGAAATGCTCATCGTAATATTTCGTACGAGCGGTCATCTTTTGTTCGTCGGACATCTTGTCGGTAATACCCGCTTCCTCATCAGTAACTTCCTGCGAGAATTCATCATGCATTTGCCACTTGATTTCATCAATCAAGTTGTTGCGCTCGACGGTATTTGGCGTACGAAGATTGTCGCCAAGTTTGCCGACCATCCAAGCATCAACTTTTTGCTGAACTGCTTCATCTGGCAAAACAAGTGTATATTCTTGTTCGACCACGCCAACTTTTTCGCGTAGTTCGTTTTGGAGTTTAATGGCAGGCTGGATCATCTTGAGACCCCATTCGAGACCACCAATAATTACATCTTCTGGAACTTCGTTCGCACCAGCTTCAACCATCGTAATGCCGGAATCTTTACCAGCAACCACGAGATCAAGGTCGGAGGCTTCGCGCTCTTCTGGGCTTAAGAAAGCTTTGTATTCGCCATTAACGCGACCGATGCGAAGACCAGCAATTGGACCATCAAATGGCACGCCAGCCAGCATTAAAGCGCTGGAAGCAGCGATCATCGCAACGACGTCTGGGCGGAAGCTTGGATCCATTGATAGGACAGTCGTGACGACCTGAACTTCTTGACGATAACCTTTCGGGAATAACGGGCGAATTGGGCGGTCAATTAAACGACCAACCAAGACAGCATTGTCGGAAGGTTTGCCTTCACGTTTAATAAATTTGCTACTGCTAATTTTGCCAGCCGCGTAGTATTTTTCTTCGTAGTCAATCGACAATGGGAAGAAATCCTGTACGACTGGTTTGGTGCCGACTACAACTGAGCCAAGCACGACAGTGTCGCCATAAGTGACAAGCACAGATGATGTGGTGCGAAAACCAACGCGGTTTACTTCGAGACCGAGCTTGCGACCACAAAAATCGGTTTCAACCTTGAAAGTTTTCTTTCCACTTGGGTTGATAATATCCAATTTATTCCTTTCCTCGAGAAAAATAATAAGTATTCGGAGGCGAGCTTTTCTTAAAAATCACCACAAAATATCTATCATTTTTCCCGATAGTTACTTTCGGATTTAATTATACCACATTTACGTTTTATTGACTTTTTCCGCTGTTTGTGGTAAAATATCAACCAAGCTGATATCCCATCAGCTAGTTTTGCCATGTTGAAAGGGGTGGTGTTATGGCAGTTATTAAAAAGGTCTCAAGGGCCGAAATCGTTGTTAGCAAGGACGGCTACGACGAAGCCGAGGTGCGCGACATCTGGAACGAGGTGTGCGGTGATCACTTGGCGATGATGCGTCCGAAGGAGATGGATGACGGGATTCACCTGCTCATCTATCCGTTCCGTCACTTCGAGGTGACGGACGAAGGAGTTCAGGTTCCGAAAAGCTTGAAAACAGAGGTCAGTTGGTCTCGCAAGTTGATCATGGAGGGTTCTTTCGTACCTGGAAAGGACAATTTCATGAGCGCGAACTACGTGATTGACCGCTATTGGATGCCGATCCGCCGTTGTGGGATAGAAAGCAGCTCTCATTACGGCAAGCGCGTCTTTAGCGAACTGACCGCTCAGGAAAGAAAGGACCTGAACAGCGTGGCGCTTCTCGTGGTGACCAACCGCGATACCGAGTGGAACGGCACTAGAAGCACGGACATGACGTTCTGTGTTTCCGGCGACCTTCATAGGCCACTGAAGGGCGTTACGGCCAACGAGCGCGTAGTGCGCACTCTCGACCACGCTGTCTGGCTTTTCGCCGAGCCGATGCGCCTGATCATCGGCGACATCAATCCGCAACTGATGCGTTGTGCTCGCCTGCTTGACGAGCTCTCTATGAACTTCGCAGAAAAACTCGATAAGTATGCGGTGGATAAGATTCAGGAGAGCTACGAGGCAAAGGGCCTGCGTTATTTCGACAACGACGCTATCGCTGACGCAATATCCGACACTGAGTAACCGAGACCTTTGAGATCAGCCCAGCCGCTTCGTGCGACTGGGCGTTTTTTATTAGCTCATCCGAGCATAAAAAAGACACCCTTGCGGGTGCTTTTTGTTGTAACTATTTACGAAGACCAAGTTTAGCGACGGTTGCTTTGTAGCTTTCGAAATCAGTCTTTTCGAGGTACTTCAGCAACTTTTTGCGTTGGCCGACCATTTGGATAAGGCCACGCTTTGCCATGTAATCGTGCTTGTTCTGCTTGACATGCTCGGTAACTTCCTTGATGCGTTCGGTCAAAATGGAAACCTGAACTTCAGGAGAGCCAACATCATTCTTGCTGCGAGCAAGCTTCTTGATTGCTTCGGCTTTGTTATCTTTAGTAATCATATTGCAGTCATTTTACCACAGATTAGGCCATCTTGCAAGCAAGATTACTTATTGTTCATATACTTTACGAGCGCCGAACGTAGGTCTTTGACCGGCAAAACAAATTTATCTTTGATGGTAGCCGGCGCAATAGCATGCTTAAAACCGAGCTTTTTAGCCTCCGCAATGCGGCGATCTGGCGCCGTGACGCTCCGAATTTCGCCACCTAAACCAACTTCGCCAAATACAACTACCTCTTCGTCGAGCTTACGCGCAGCCGCTGCGCTAGCAATCGCCATACAGACCGCTAAGTCGGCCGCAGAGTCATTTAGTCGCATGCCGCCAACCACGTTAATAAAAATATCCTTATCTTGTAGTTTGAGCTTGGTGCGCTTTTCGAGTACGGCAATCAACAAGTTTAGACGATTAATATCAAATCCGGACGCTGTGCGTTTTGGGTAGCCAAAGTTTGTTGTATTGACTAGGGCTTGAATTTCGACCAGTAATGGGCGCGTCCCCTCAATTGTCGCCATGATAATACTGCCGTCCGTATTTTGGCGTTCAGACAATAAAGCCTCTGACGGATTTTTAACTTCAATTAAACCTTTGTTGGCCATCTCGAAAATCGCCACTTCATTGGTTGAACCAAAGCGATTTTTGACGGCGCGAACGGTCTTGAAGCCGCCATAACGATCACCCTCAAAGTTCAGCACAACATCCACAAGATGTTCAAGCACTTTCGGGCCAGCTAAAGTGCCATCTTTAGTAACATGTCCAACGATTACGACGGCCGTATTGCTGGTCTTGGCGGCACGAATTATTAAATTGCCACAGTTACTGACTTGACTCACCGTGCCAGGCGCCGAACTAATTTCGGCCATTGATAATGTTTGAATTGAATCGACGATGACAAGGTCATACTCTCCATCCTCAATCGTTTTAGCAATGTCATTGCCAGAAGTTGAGCTCGCAAAGTGCAGTTTATCGGACGATGCCCCCAGGCGAATTGCGCGAAGTTTAACCTGCCCCGCCGATTCCTCGCCCGAGACATATAAGACTTGATGTCCCTCCGCGACTGCAGCACAAATCTGCATCAAGAGCGTCGATTTACCAATGCCCGGCTGCCCGGCTAATAAATTTACCGAGCCCAGCAATAAGCCACCACCCAAAACAGCATCAAGATCCGCAAAGCTAGTCGAGAGACGGCTGCCGGCGTCGGACGGCTCAATGGTATTAATTGAGACCGCTTCTAGTTTTTTGCCCGAAACCGCACCACGCGATAAGGCAGTTTTTGACTCCGTTTCAACACTGGGCGCCTGCTCTAACAGCGTGTTCCACTCGCCGCAATTCTCGCAACGGCCAGCCCATTTTACAAAACTGGCGCCACAATTCTGACAAACATACCTCGACTTTGCTTTTACCATATCTCTAGTTTATCACGCGAAAAAATCACCCCAAGCATAAGCATAATATATCCGATGCTGTATTGACCTTATGCTAAAAGTATGATATAATAATAAGGTTGGTTAAACCCAAAGCACGGTACCCATCAAAGGAGGGGTAAGATGGAAGAAAAACTTACAAAAGATGAGTATGACAAATATACCGCTCTCTGCGAGTGCGGAATGCGCATTGTACTAGCGCGCATCGAGAACTTGCGACAGGAGGCAGAGATCGCTACCACTAGCCGCAACCCATACGCCGGCATCCAGCACCGCATCAAGACCTACGAGTCTGCCATGAATAAATGTGCTGACCGCGGTTTGCCGGGGCGCCTGAAGGATATTCGCGCCATGCACGACATCGCTGGTATTCGCATCATCACGCTTTACAAGGACGACGTATATAGGGTGCGCGACGCTCTCGTGCGTCAACCGTCAATCGAGATACTCGAAGAACGTGATTATATCGAAAATCCAAAAGACAATGGTTATCGTAGCCTGCATCTGATTATTTCGGTCCACGTCTACTTCTGCGAGACTACGAAGTCGGTGCCAGTCGAGATACAGATTCGCACTAAGGCAATGGACTTGTGGGCAAGCGTTGAGCACAACTGCAAATACAAAAACGATGCACCCAGCAAGGATGCGCCGGCAATGTTCGCGAAAATCGCCCAGATCCTGGAGGAGTTCGACGAAAATGCAATCCGCCTGAGAGACGATAGTGCGTGTTAGTCATACCCAAAACGCCGCCCCTAACCGGGCGGCTTTTCATTGACTTTTTTAACCATATGTGGTATAATTAGATTGTTGTAATTGGTTTTGCAAAGTTCATTGATAATTTATCCCTAATTTCGATGAATTTTGCGCTCGTGTATGGAGGTGATAGAGTGAAAAAACCATTTATCCTTATTGCGATTATCGCAAGCTTTGTGTGCGCCTTTATCGCATGCAGCATTTCCTACAGAAACTCAAGTTCGGCAGCAGAAACCGAGACTGAGCTTACCCCAAAGGAGCCTTGGCACGGCGATTGCCAATCGATTGCTCGAAATAACGAAGATTTCGGCGGTGGACCAGCGACCGAAGATGAATCCGCCCTGGACGAATCATGTGAACCGGAGGTTTATCACGCCCCCGACATTGAACAGACGACTATGCAGCACAAGGAGAGCGCCTACCAGAATATGGTAAAGGCGGGTACACTTGACTACTATTTCGCGGACAGCAATAGCGGTCCGGTACTTGACCTTGAAAAGTTTTTAGCCGACCTTGGCTTAAACTACGAGGTTGACAAAGAGACCATCCGCATTACGCCGAACGTGCCCTATACTGCGAATGAAGATTTCGAGTACGTCATCCGCTTCGATGGCGACATGATTCGCGGCAATGACACATTCATTTCGCGCACTAGCTTCGGCTGGAAGGAGACCGAGCACTACGATTCAGCGACCGACTTCATCTTCTTAATGGCATTAGACCGCCAGGTCTATTACATTGGTTGTGACGAGCTCGATGTCATGTATCGTAGTTTACGCGTATTGACTACGCCAATCGACAAGGTTGCGGAGGTGAACGCTGCAATCGACGCCGAACTTAACTGGTCGGATGAGCCGATCATTGATACAGAGGGATAAGTTTTACGGACACCCAGGTCGGAGCTGGGTGTTTTTTATGCCACAAAAAAGCAGGCCAGTCGGCCTGCTTTAGTTTTATTTCGTAATTACTTCGTCGATAATACCGTATTTTTGCGCCTCTTCGGCGGACATCCAATTGTCGCGATCCATATCTTTTTCGATTTCCTTGGCGGTTTTACCGGTATTTTTCGCCATCATGTCGATGAGTACTTTCTTGAGGTAAATGCCTTCTTTGAGTGCGATTTCTTGGTCGGTAATTTTACCTTCCGTACCAGAACTTGGCTGATGAATCATGATGCGCGCGTTTGGCAAAGCAAAGCGCTTGCCTTTTGTACCTGACGACAACAACATAGCGCCCATTGAAGCCTGTAAGCCAATGCCAATCGTCTGCACATCAGGCTCAATATAATTCATGGTGTCAATAATCGCGAGACCGTCATAAACTGAGCCACCAGGCGAGTTAATATAAAGCTTGATATCTTTCTTTGGATCTTCGTAGGCGAGATGTAATAGCTGCGCAATTACAATATTGGCAGTCTCAGGCGTAACTTGATCTCCCAAAAAGACCACACGCTCCTTTAATAAACGAGAGTAAATATCGTAGGCGCGCTCGCCGCGATTAGTTTCTTCAACAACAGTTGGGACTAAATAATCTTTCATAATCCTCCTATATATCTAGCATATATTTTTAGCACTCGAAAGTCAAGAGTGCTAATTAGTCAATTCAGCTGGCGCCGGCAATTTCTCGGCGTTACTATCAATGCTCTGCTGTAACTGGCCGAGATGCTCCACCATAGCATTGTATTGGTCGACTAGCTCATTTGTGGCGTCAACATAGTCTGCTAGGGCCTGATATTCATTGTCTAGCAAATCTTTTCGCGTATTTAACTGATAATACTCTTCATTAAGAACGTTACATTCCTCACGAGTCGAACAGCCTCGCCCTGCCCTGATATTATGGTCATCAATATCCGCGTTAAGCTGATCAAAGTTTTGTTGATAGGTTGCTGTGCGGGCATCAATTTCCGCTTTGCGGGCCTGAATCTCGGCGTAAAGTTTTTCGGCCTCCTTGCGTTGGCCAGTCAAGATGTCATCATAGCCCTTAAAATACGCAACGATTTTTGCTAAGTCATTGAAGTACTCAGCATAATGATTGCGAAGTTCGCTGCCAAGCTTTGATACGTCCAATTGCGTACCAATGACGGAATGAAGTTCGTCTACGAAATCTTCCGTTTCGTAATTACCCATATGCTCAGACAATTCGTCTTCGTTATCCTCGTAGACTTGGCGCAAAATCGGCTCAAGGTGCGCTTTTTCGCGGTCCGACATTCTTTCCCAAACTGCATGTAGTAGCTCATGCGCTAAAACTGTTTCTTTGATGCCGTTTAACTCTTCGTTATCAATATCATAGACATATATTTGGCGCGCATAATAGCAACCGAGCGTTGAGGTTTGCGCACTCACCGTCGGACAATTTTTGTTAAAATCTACCGCCGATTGCAACTCTGGGCGCGAAGCTTTGAGGATGCGTTGCCCTTCGCCGGTTAAATCAATATTATCTATGACGACGGCGATTTCCTCTTCTGGGACATAATTAAAACCAACCACCACATCATACATGAAGTCATACTTGGCATATACTAGGCCGGCAATCGCGACCAGAAAAACCAGCATCAAGAATAATTTGGCATGGCTTTTCTTAGTTTTATTTTGAGAATGCATATTTTGATAAACTACTCTTTAGCTATACTAAATACTAGTTTATCATCTTTTAGCTTAACTTTAGCAATCATGCCCTTGTCGAGTGTGCCGTCAAGCATTTTATCGGCCAACAAGGTTTCAAGTTCATCTTCGATAGCGCGCCGAAGTGGGCGGGCGCCATTCTTCGTATCGTAGCCCTTACCAATTAGATGTTGCTTTACTGCCGGATCAAGCTCAAGGCCAATCGATTTTGTAGCCAAGCGCTTTTTGACTTCAGCAATCATGTTATCGAAAATCTTTTCAACATTCTTTTCAGTTAACGCGTTGAAAGTCACAATACCATCAAAACGGTTAACTAGCTCCGGTTTCATTAGCTTACGTAAAGCCTTCATGGCTGCAGCTTCATTAGCGGCATGTTCGGCCTCGAGCGCTTTTGCATCTTTCTTGGTTTTAGCCGTAAAGCCCATTTCGCTTTCGCGATACATTTCCTCGGCGCCGAGGTTACTAGTGAGAATTACAATTGTGTTGTTAAATTTTACTTTTGTGCCCTGGCCGTCCGTCAAAGTGCCATCCTCCAAGATCTGCAAAAGAATATTAAAGACTTCTGGATGGGCTTTTTCGATTTCATCAAACAAAACTACAGAGTATGGATGACGACGAATGCGCTCGGTTAATTTACCGCCATCGTCATAGCCAACGTAGCCAGCCGGCGCGCCAACGAGACGCGAAACATTATGCTTTTCACCAAACTCCGACATATCGATTTTCATGAGCGAATCTTCGCCGCCAAACACTTCGCGGGCGATAACTTTCGCTAGCTCAGTCTTACCGACACCAGTTGGCCCCATAAAGATAAAAGAACCAATTGGGCGACGCGGATCGGCAATGCCAGAACGACCACGACGAATCGCTTTACTGACGACATCGATGGCCTGATCTTGGCCAATGATTTCTTTTTTCAGATGATCTTCGAGGTGGATTAATAGCTCCTGCTCCGAACCATGTACGCGATTAACCGGAATGCCGGTTTTTAGGCTAATGGCCGTAGCGAGATTTTCGGATGTAACCGCTGGCGCCTCTTTCAAGTCCTTGTTATCTTTTTCGAGCTTGGCGATTTCTTCTTGCGCCTGCGCAGCGCGAGTCTTATATTCGGCGGCCTTTTCGTAGTCTTCATTTTCGGCCGCTGCCTCGATTTTCTTCTGCAAATCGTCGTACTCGATTTTTAGCTTTTTGTAGGCGCTGCCGCCTTTTTTATCGAGCGACACGCGCGCTATTGCGCTTGCTTCATCAATTACATCAATAACTTTATCCGGCATGAAGCGATCGGAAATATAACGTTCCGACAAAGTAATGGCTTCCTCGAGAATTTCGTCCGAAATTTTTACCTGGTGATAGTTTTCGTAGTGCTTCTTAATGCCCTTTAGAATGCGCAAAGTTACAATTGGCGATGGCTCCTCGACGATCACAGTCTGGAAGCGACGCGCCAGAGCCTTATCTTTCTCGATATTCTTGCGATATTCATCTAAGGTGGTGGCGCCGATAAGTTTTAGACTATTACGTGCTAGGGCCGGCTTGAGAATATTGGCCGCGTCCATGCTACCCTCAGCTGAACCTGCGCCAGACAGCAGATGTAACTCGTCAATGAAAAGGATTACCGAGTCATCATCGACAGCCTCGTCAATCACGCCCTTGATGCGCTCTTCAAATTCGCCACGGAATTTAGTGCCAGCCACCACGGAGCTGAGATCAATTTGCCAAATATGCTTACCAACGAGCTTATCCGGCACATCATTCTTGGCGACTCGCATCGCAAGGCCTTCAACAATAGCGGTTTTGCCGACGCCGGCTTCACCGATTAAGACCGGATTACTTTTACTGCGACGACAAAGTACCGTCACGGCTCGCTCGATTTCCTGCTCGCGACCAATCACGGTATCGAACTTGCCAGATTT